>JAISCM010000257.1 GCA_031265595.1 Tannerellaceae bacterium | reverse complement strand
TCACGCAGTAGCCACACTAAGGGCTCCTGTACCATTTCGTTCACTTTACCCGATTGCTTCTCCACAGCATAAACGCGATAAATATGCTCCGCACCGGGATAAAAACCGTCATACGATGTCTCGTAACGCATCCAATAAAGCGCCGGAACAAAACAAGCAAGGCTGAACGCCAGACTGAATATACCGGTAAGCGACTGCGTTTTGTATTTCCACATATTGCGGAAAGCGATTTTGAAATAATGCGTTATCATGGCCCTTCCAATTTTTGTTTTATTATATAGATGCCTGTTAACTGCAAATTCCATAAATGTAAGAAAAGGGGGATTATATGGATTTGATCCCCCTTTCCTGGCTCTCTGGTTATTTCTTTAGTGAGATTAACTCTTGTACGGATTGAAGTTTTCCTTTGTTGTCGTAGGCTTCGGTTTTTACTGTGCCGATATTTTTAGCATACCAACTGGTTGTTTTTGACTTTACTGTTTTCAATATAACTTTGGTGCTTACTTCGCTTTCTACTTTAAAGCAGTCGAATGAGCCGGCGTCTGTTTTTACCTCTTCTTTGGCCGTTACTTTATTCGTTCCTGAAACAGTGGTAGCTATGCCCATCACTTTCGTTGTGTAGGAATATTCTCCGATATCATTGCCTACGGCGAGCGTTGCCGGGAATGAAGGGTATGTCCCGCTGATGTCTATGTTTGCGCCTGCTTCGCCCATCATGGCTTTCGGGTCGAATATTACTACTCCGTCTACAACTTCTATTGTTACGGCAGTGGGCGGCATCAATGATTTTTTGTCTTTGTTGAACGCTTCGGTGGTATAGGTGATAGTAAAGTTAGTTGCATTCTTTTTTTTCACATCCGTAACTATCATCTTGCTGTAAGATAGGGTATTCCCTTTTCCGTCTTTTATTACATATTCAACTTCTGCTCCCTGCTTGTTGAGAAAATAAACGTCTTGCGCGAACGTGTTTACTGAGAAAAACAACAGGCATAAAGCAGTGAGAATAAAACTAAAAATTGTTTTCATGATCTCTTTTTTTTAAGAAGTTATTAATTATACTTTTTGAAAAAACAGCTATTCAAATCGTAAAAGGCAAACACCTTTTCGTTTGTTACCAAGGGCAAAGATTAGAAAAAGTTTTTAACGATACAAATTTTTAGCGATTCTTTATTATTGAATCTCAAGAAATGCGTCTGCGGTCTATTTCAGCAGGAAATCCCCCTACTGAGCTACTTTTTCACCTTTCCTTTCAGCTTTCAGCCTGCTTGTAAACAATTGGTTTACAGAATGAAATACTGAAAGATGACGTTTCAGCCTGCTTTCAGCCGGAGATCGGAAGAGGGGTGTTTATTTCATAAAAAAGTCTTCGCGATGTCTTGAGGAAGTCGTCGCGAAGATTTTTAAAAGTCTTCGCGAAGGATTGGTGGAGTCTTCGCGAAGACTTGGTGGAGACATCGCGAAGATTTTTTTTTCTTTTTTTGCCGGTTTGTAAAGGCTGAAAGCAGGCTGAAACGTCATCTTTCAGCCTTTTGTTTTGTAAACCAAGCGCTTGCGGCGAAACTGAAAGCTGAAAGGAGAAATGAAAAAGTAGTTTAGCAGGGAGGAATTTTCCTGTTCAAAAGAAGCAGGCAGGCGAAAGCACGAAAAATATTCTTTTTTTTTCCGTAAGCGCTTTTACATATTACCGTAATAAATAACTGAAATATAGATGGATAATACCTTTCAACATTAGTCTTGCCTGGTTGATACGCAGTTTTTTTAAGTTTTTTTATTCTCATCTTTAAGTAAATAGAAATAATTATCTATTTTTGTACTTTAAAATCAATAATGTAAATCATAGAAATAAAAGATGACAGCATCGAAGCGAATGAGACGTGCCTTAGTCTCTGTTTATCATAAGGAAGGGTTGGATGAAATAGTGAAGAAGCTTCATGAAGAGGGCGTCAGTTTTGTTTCTACCGGCGGAACCCAGGCATTTATAGAGTCGTTAGGTTTGCCTTGCGAAGCCGTAGAAGAACTTACGGGCTATCCCTCTATTTTAGGCGGACGGGTTAAGACGCTTCATCCGAAAGTGTTTGGCGGCATACTTGCCCGTCGTGACAATGCAACGGATGAAGAGCAACTGGCAGAATATGCAATCCCGGAAACAGACCTGGTGATTGTAGACTTGTATCCTTTTGCAGAAACAGTTGCCTCTGGCGCAACAGAACAGGAAATTATAGAGAAAATAGATATAGGCGGCATCTCCCTGATACGTGCAGCCGCCAAAAACTATAAAGATGTGGTGATCATAGCATCGAAAGCCCAATACTCGCCTTTATTGCATATACTGGAAGAGAAAGGCGCCGAAACTACGCTGGAAGACCGCCGCTGGTTTGCCAAAGAAGCATTTGCCGTTTCTTCGGGCTACGATACAGCTATTTTTAATTACTTCGATAATGGAGAAGGCTCTACTTTCCGGGTGGCTGTAGACGAACCGATGCACCTGCGCTATGGAGAGAATCCACACCAGAAGGCGCTGTTCTTCGGTAAGTTCAATGACGTATTCGATCAGATACATGGAAAAGAGATTTCGTATAATAACTTACTCGATATTGATTCGGCAGTAACCCTGATAGATGAATTTGACGAGTTGACTTTTGCCATATTGAAACACACGAATGCCTGCGGCATTGCTTCACGTACTTCCGTAACGGAAGCCTGGAAAGATGCGCTGGCAGGCGACCCTGTATCCGCTTTTGGCGGCATATTAATTACCAATGTTGCTATTAATAAGGAAGTAGCAGAAGAGATCAATAAAATCTTCTTCGAGGTAATTATCGCCCCCGATTACGACACGGACGCCCTGGAAGTGTTGATGCAAAAGAAAAACCGTATCATACTTATCCGTAAAGAGGCGAAAGCGCCTGCCGTACAATACCGTTCTCTATTGAATGGCGTGTTGATGCAAGACAAAGACCTGAGTATCCAGGCCGCCGGCGATCTGGAACCGATGACGGAAAAACAACCTGCCGCGCAAGAAGTAGCCGATTTGCTGTTTGCCAATAAACTGGTAAAGCACAGCAAGTCGAACGCGATCACGCTGGTGAAGGATCAACAACTTTGCGCCAGCGGAGTTGGGCAGACCTCGCGCGTGGATGCGCTGAAACAGGCCATTGAAAAAGCCCGTTCGTTCGGGTTCGATCTGAATGGCGCCGTAATGGCTTCGGATGCGTTTTTCCCCTTCCCCGACTGTGTAGAGATAGCACACCATGCAGGGATCACGGCCATTATACAGCCGGGCGGGTCGATAAACGATAAATTGTCGGTTGCGTATTGTGACGAACACGGTTTAGCGATGATGAAGACGGGTATCCGTCATTTTAAACATTAATTGATTGCAAGCAAATGGGATTATTTTCTTTTACACAAGAAATAGCGATGGACCTGGGCACGGCTAATACCATTATTATAAGTAATGGAAAGATTGTGGTAGACGAGCCATCGGTAGTAGCCTTAGACAGGCGCACGGATAAAGTACTGGCGGTAGGCGAGAAGGCGCGCCAGATGCACGGTAAGACACACGAAGATATTCGCACGATCCGTCCGTTACGGGATGGCGTGATAGCCGATTTCTTTGCCGCCGAGCAAATGATACGCGGCATGATAAAGATGATCGGGTCGAAGAGCCACTGGTTTTCGCCTTCGTTGCGTATCGTGGTATGTATTCCATCGGGCAGTACGGAAGTAGAGCTTCGCGCCGTGCGCGACTCGGCCGAACATGCCGGCGGGCGCGATGTATATATGATCTATGAACCCATGGCGGCCGCTATCGGTATCGGTATAGACGTAGAGGCTCCCGAAGGAAATATGGTAGTAGATATAGGCGGCGGCACAACCGAAATAGCCGTAATATCACTGGGAGGTATCGTATCGAACAAATCCATTCGTATAGCCGGCGACGACCTGACCGCCGATATAATGGAATACATGCGCCGGCAGCATAATGTGAAAGTAGGCGAGCGCACGGCCGAGCAGATAAAGATCAATGTAGGCTCTGCCCTGACCTTCCTGGATAATCCCCCGGAAGACTATGTGGTGCATGGCCCTAACCAGATGACAGCCTTGCCGATGGAAGTCTCCGTCTCTTACCAGGAGATAGCCCACTGTCTGGAAAAGTCTCTTTCGAAAATGGAAGCCGCCATCCTGAGCGCCTTGGAGACGACGCCTCCCGAACTATATGCCGACATCGTACACAACGGTATTTACCTGGCAGGCGGAGGCGCGTTAATGAGAGGCCTCGACAAACGTTTGACGGAAAAAATAAATATCCCCTTTCATGTGGCCGAAGACCCTTTACATGCTGTGGCAAAAGGAACCGGCGTAGCGCTGAAAAACATAGAAAAGTTTAATTTTCTTATACGATGAAAACAGTTGACAGTTGATGGTTGACAATTAATTATGCGCAAACTGCTTGACTTTCTTATCAGAAAGAGACATTGGTTTCTATTTATATTACTTGAGTTTGTATCTGTAGCCCTGATCTATCGTAATAGCGCCTATCAGCAGAGCATCATGTTCAGTACGGCAAATATAATAACAGCGAATATTGTATCGGTTACAGGTGCGGCTACTTCTTATCTGAATTTACGCGAAAAGAATAAAGACCTTCTTGAGCGCAACGGCAAGCTTGAAATGGAACTGTTGCGAATGAAAGATATGGTAGAGTCTATGAAAGCGGATACGGCCGTATTCCGCGCGTTTGTAAATGACAGCGTCCGCTTCTTTCCCTACGACTTTACAACAGCCAAAGTGATAAACAACAGCGTAACCTATCTTTCTAATTATATCACCCTGAATAAAGGCCGGAAAGACGGCGTATTGCTCGATATGGGCGTTGTTTCCGAAACGGGGGTAGTAGGCGTTGTGTCTACTGTTTCCGATTACTACTCTGTGGTATTGCCCCTGCTTAATACAAAATTCAACCTGAGTTGCAAGGTGGCGGGAAGCAACCACATCGGTTCATTAAGCTGGAATGGGCGCAGCGCCCGGTATGCCAATCTGGACGAACTTCCGAGGCATGTGCAGTTTCAGCTTGGCGACACGATCGTTACAAGCGGCTATTCGGCCATCTTCCCCGAAGGTATCCTGGTTGGATTTGTTTCTTCCTTTGAAAGGCAGCGCGACGACAATTTCAACTCATTGAAAATAGAGCTGGCCACAGACTTCCAGCGTTTAACGAATGTGATGGTAATACGTAATTTCCGTCAGGAAAAACAATGGGCGATAGAGCGGGAGGCACAGGGAGATGAATAATGTTGTAAAAGGAATTACCTATTTTGTAGCCTTGGTATTGATACAGGTGCTTATCCTGAACGATATCCATTTCCTCCGCCTGGTTACTCCCTTTCTCTATCTTTATTTTATTGTAAAGATGCCGGTAGGGTTTACCTCGGCGCGCGTCACTTCTCTGTCCTTTTTGCTGGGGCTTATTATTGATATATTCTCTAATACGCCGGGTATGCACGCTGCTGCCTGTACGTTTGTTGGATTTGTGCGTCCGGCTGTTATCAAGGTTTTGATGGGCGATGAATTGCCGGGTGGCATCTCTCCTTCCTTTACTACATTCGGGCATGGGGGCTTTTTCAGGTATGTGCTTGTATTGGTGGTGTTGCATCATGTTACGTTGTTTATAATAGAATCACTAACGCTGTTCGATCCCCTCTTCCTCCTGATCCGTATTGTAGCAAGTGTGTTCACCACTACACTTCTGATTTGTATTGTTGAATCATTTAATTTGGATAAACAGCGGAATGACTAATACGAAATACGCATACGAGAACAGACGCTATATTCTTTCGGGAGCCGTTATACTGGTGGTTATTATCTTTATTATCCGCCTGTTTTATCTTCAGGTAATAGAGAATGAATATAAATCGTGGGCCGATAGCAATGCCTTCCTGAAGAAAACGCTCTATCCTTCGCGCGGCATGATCTACGACCGGAATGATAAGCTGCTGGTGTTTAATCAACAAGCCTACGACGTGATGCTGATCATGCGTGAAATCAAACCGTTCGACACGCTCGACTTCTGTACTACGGTAGGCATCACAAAAGAGCTGTTTATTAAACGCATCGTCGATATCAAGAACCGCCGCCTGAATCCGGGGTATTCTTCCTACGTTCCGCAGGTGTTTATGAATCAGCTTTCCGCCCAGGACTACGGCGTATTGCAGGAAAAGCTGTATAAGTTCCCCGGCTTTTATATCCAGAACCGTACCATCCGCGAATATGAGTATCCTTATGCCGCCCATGTATTAGGGAATATCGGGCAGGTGAACAAGCGGGATATTGAACAAAACAGCTACTATGTGCAGGGCGACAACTCCGGCCGTTCCGGCATAGAACGTTCTTACGAAGAAGCGCTGAGGGGAGAAAAAGGAACGGAGATACTGCTCCGCGACGCCCATGGCCGGATAAAAGGTAAATACGAAGACGGTAAATACGACGTAGCGCCTGTTTCGGGAAAGAACCTGACCCTTTCGCTGGATATGGATTTGCAGGCTTACGGCGAGAAACTCATGCAAAACAAACTGGGTAGCATCGTTATGATCGAACCCTCTACAGGCGAAGTGCTCTGTATGGTATCTACGCCTACCTACGACCCCAATATGCTTGTAGGCCGGCAGCGCGGAAGAAATCATGCCCTGCTTGAAAGCGATCCGCTGAAGCCTCTTTTCGACAGGGCTATCATGGCCAGCTACCCTCCGGGCTCTACCTTCAAGCCGGCTATGGGGCTTATCTTTCTTCAGGAAGAAGTTATTACTCCCGAAACAATGTATTCCTGCGGACATGGCTATCCGGTATTGGGAGGCAAGCCGGCCTGCCACGGTCATTTCTCGCCATTAAATTTAGTGCCTGCCATTGCCACTTCCTGCAATGCCTTTTTCTGTTGGGGATTACGTGATATGATAGACAGCCGCAAGCGTTATCCCTCCGTGCAGGATGGGTTCGACGTTTGGCGCGATCACATGTTGAGCATGGGCTACGGACGCCCGTTAGGCCTTGACCTGCCCGGCGAGAAAGGAGGCTCCATCCCTACCAGTAAAATGTATGATAAGTTTTATAAAAGCCGCTGGTCGTCGAGCACGATTATATCTATTGCCATAGGGCAGGGCGAAGTATTGGCTACTCCCCTCCAGATATGCAACCTGGCTTCTACAATCGCCAACAGGGGCTACTTCTATACCCCTCATGTAGTGAAGTCGATTGAAAACGGGCAGTTAGACTCTCTTTATACAGAAAGGCGCTATGCTACAGTAGATGCAAGGCATTACGCCTATCTGGCCGAAGGTATGCGCAATGCCGTAACAGGCGGAACCTGCCGCCGGGTGGCGCTTCCCGATATTGCCGTTTGCGGTAAGACAGGCACCTCGGAAAACCCGCATGGGAAAGACCATTCCATCTTCATGGGATTTGCTCCGTATGAGAATCCGAAGGTAGCTATCTCCGTACTTGTAGAAAACGCAGGCTTCGGCGCTACGTATGCCGTTCCGATAGCTAAACTAATGCTACAGAAATACCTGTATGGAAAGATTCAGGATGGCGACCAATACCTGGAAGAATCGATCATAAATACAGCCATACTACCAAGAAATGTATTATAGGAAAACAAGCATCTGGGGAACGATCGACTGGTTGATCATCCTGCTATACATCCTTATGGTATCTGCCGGATGGCTAAGTATATGCGGCGCCAGCTATGAATATGATAATGCCGGCCTGTTCGACCCCTCCGGGCGTCCGGGCTCTCAATTGATCTGGATAGGGCTTTCGTTCCTTCTTATCTTTGTTATCCTGATGCTCGATGCCGACTTTTACAGCGTATTCGGCTACCTTATCTATGGCGCAGTTATTCTGCTGTTGATAGCTACTATTTTTCTGGCTCCTGATATAAAAGGCTCCCGCTCGTGGCTGGTGATAGGCTCGCTGCGGATACAGCCGGCCGAATTTGCTAAGTTCGCCACGGCCCTGGCGCTGGCTAAGTTTGTGAGTTCGTATGGTTTTAAATTAGGTACATTTAAGAACTTTGCCTTGTGCCTGGGCATTATCTTTTTCCCCATGCTCTGTATTCTTCTTCAGAAGGAGACAGGTTCCGCCCTGGTGTATCTGGCATTCTTTCTGGTTTTGTACAGAGAAGGGATGTCGGGGTATATACTCTTGGCCGGTATTTCTGCTGTAGTCTTTTTTGTGGTCAGTCTGAAGTATTCGGATGTAATGGTGGGCGTAACTCCGTTGGGCGAATTGCTTGTATTATGCCTTATCCAGACAGGCATCCTGTTATTAATGGCGATTGTTGTCAGGCAGCGGACAAATTTGCAGATCAAGATCTTGTTGGGAATTACGGCTGCCGCCTATTTGTTTGCCTATATCGTATCCTTGTTTATTCCGGTAAACTTTGCTTTGGTTACGATGGGGCTGATCGGCGCCTCCTGTTGCTATCTTGTTTTCCTGTCTGTTAAACAGTGGGTAGGGCATTATATTATGATAACGCTGTTTGCGTTGCTCTCGGTTGGTTTCTTGTATTCTGTCGATTATGTTTTCAGCGAGGTATTAGAGCCCCATCAGCAAATGCGCATCAAAGTGTCCCTTGGCCTGGAAGACGACCCAAGCGGCGCCGGCTATAACGTAAACCAGTCGATCATCGCAATAGGCTCGGGCGGCCTGGTGGGGAAAGGCTTTTTAAACGGGACGCAAACCAAATTAAAATATGTACCCGAGCAAGATACCGACTTTATCTTCTGTACGGTAGGAGAGGAGCAGGGCTTTGCCGGCGCAACAGCCGTTTTGATTCTATTTACCGTCCTGATCATACGGCTTATCATGCTGTCTGAAAAGCAAAAGACGATATTCGGACGTATCTATGGCTATTGCGTAGCCGCTATTTTCTTTTTTCACGTATTGATCAATATAGGAATGGTGACGGGCATTACTCCCGTGATAGGCATCCCGCTGCCATTCTTCAGTTATGGAGGCTCCTCCCTTTGGGGATTTACAATCCTGCTGTTTGTTTTCCTGCGCATAGACGCAACCCGCAAAGAAAGATAATCCTTTTCCCCGCATAGTTAGAAAAGAGTTTGGCGAATCCCCCTCTCTCTGATTCCGCTGTAAAACGTTCATTATCCCACGTAGGATAGCCTTCATCCCACGTGGGGCAGCCTTTATCCTACGTGGGGCAGCCTTCATCCTACGTGGGGCAGCCTTCATCCTACGTGGGGGAACTATTATCCTATGTGGGGGAGCCTTCATCCTATGTGGGGGAGCCTTCATCCTACGTGGGGGAGCTATTATCCTACGTGGGGGAGTCTTTATCCTACGTGGGGGAGCCTTTATCCTACGTGGGGGAGCCTTCATCCTACGTGGGGCAGCTTTCATCCTACGTGGGGCAGCCATTAACATACGTGGGGCAGCTCTCATCCTACGTGGGGCAGCCATTATCCTACGTGTGGGATCAATTAAACTTCGATGGTGAAAAATAAAC
>JAISCM010000248.1 GCA_031265595.1 Tannerellaceae bacterium | reverse complement strand
GCCTTCGAGGCTAACACCATACGCCCGTTTTTAAATTTCAGGTTTTTTACCGATATACCCATGCACGTATCTATCACGACGGTCGATTGCGTCAGATCAGTAGCAGCCATATTAATAATAACCTGATTGGGGAATTTGATATAATGGCTGCTTCTATTCGCCTTTCCTATGATCTGTTGTGAGGCTTTTCCCTTAAACTCAAAAATGCCGCCCTGGGAAGAAAATACATTTCCGTCTGTTACATCATTGATAAAATTACCGGTTAATACGGTCTTTCCCTGATGATCTATTTTAGAGCTTTGCCCGGCTTTTATATCGCCTTGGATGTATAAGGCCGGCTCGCCGCTTTCAGTCGCCACTCCCCCTACATACATGGCTCCGGTATTATACAAAACCTGCGCTTGCATGAGTGATGTATGAAAAAGGAGAAAAAACAGTATTATTAATTGATATTTCTTCATGTTACTTTTATAATGATGTCTTTATTAATTGAATGTCTTTAACGCAACGGACCGAATGTCCGGCAGAAGGATCGGAGGAGCCCACCACTGGAACTGAACCCGAAAGCGTAAATACACTTCCTGCTGCTGTTGATGTCCATACGATGCCATCCGTGCCTGACCAGATGCCTGTATCTTCCGATAAACCGCCATTTAAGAAATCGCCTGCCGCTCCGGCAGTCCAAGAGTCTTTGTCCGAGTTATCCGGCACACGCCAGCCTACGGGACAAGGGTCGTAATAGGTTTTTGTTTTTGTTGTGGCAGTCTGCCATGAATCTGAAGCAGGCGCTGTAGAGCCCGTCCAATAGGGATAGGTTGGCAGTACTTTATAATAAAAGCTTGCCGGATCCCTGATTACATGATTATCTGCTACATTATCTGCCTTTTCAACCGGACGATTGGCTACGTCTAACGGCGCAACTTTTGTTGTTGCCTGTGGGAAAGGGTCTTTTCTTCCCCATTGGTAAAACATGCCTTTATTCGTGTCATACCGGCCCAGCGTCCGCTTCATAAAGAAGGATACGTTCGGATTATGATAGTCTTTATCCATATACTCATCATCGGGCATGCTCCATACGTGCCAGCTCCACAGCACTTCATCATCATCGGTACCACCCACCATGGATGCTCCGCTACCCTTTCTTACAATGGCAACGATGGCATTACCAGACTTTTTCGTTCCTGCTTTGGCCGTTACTTCTATATGGCAGTCTTTTGGGATAGTAGAAACAGACGTATTTAGTACGGCCGTAAAGGTGGCTTGCCCCTCTCCTGCTTCCTGCCATATAACTTTGGCGGCAATATCGTCTGTTTTTAAGCCGGCAAATGGATTATTAGCTGCTCCCCGTGCGGCATCAGCAAAAGCGAGCGGGATACTGGTTTTTGCGGTACTTCCCGCATCAAAGCATATCATCCGGCTGTTAGCGCCGCCGCTCTGACGGATCGTTACTTCTTTTACCAGCATACCGGCCCGTATAGTTAAGGTCGCTGTACGTTCGGCCCCCGTACGGTTTTCTTCCGTCACCTGAATCGTAACCTTTCCCGATTTGTTTTTCGCTCCGGAAGTACCTGTAAGCGTAACCCAGGAAAGAGCGCCTGATAGCGTAGCCGTCCATCCGTCGGTATAGGTTGTATAAACACTCAATGGGTATTTTGTTGCGTCTGTTGCACCTTTTCCGCCAATCCAGTACGTATCCCAATCAAACAATACCTGACTTACATTTATTCCCATCATATATTGGTTTTCAAGATAAACGACTTCATTAATATCCGAATGTTCACTTTCGTCCAGCGTCAGGGAGAAACTAAAGTTCGACAGCGGCGCCTTTACCGCTTCGTCAAGTGTTTGATAACCGTCCTTTGCGCCGATTATATTTATTGGATACCCATGGTTCCGAAGGAGCGGATGGTATTTACTGTCTTTCGTAAAATCAATCCTGTAATAGTTATCCGTACCTTTATACCTGGCCTGTATAACCAGATAAGCCGGCTTAACGGAATCCGATCCATTGATAATCAACGAATCCGTTTCGGGCACATAGATGGTATGGTCCAGCGCAGCGCCGCCTGATGGAAATGAATAAGATACAGGAGAAGTCACCCGCTTAGAGGTGGTATTCGTTTTAGTAATTACCTGTTCGCCCCACTGGCTTTTGAGGGGAGCAATATAGCCTGAATCGCTACTGTTGCACACATAAATAGTTTCGATTTCAAAATCGGGTATCCCTACGGCTACTTTTACATCGATCCGCGCCATGGAACGAACTAAATACACTTTACCTAAGTCTAAAGAAGATGCGGAGTTTATCAGCATAGAATCCTTTATTTGCCCCCACATAGGAATGGGCGTATAATTAGCCGACGCCTGGGCCGAACGCCAGGGAAGGCCGTCAAATTTCAATTGATCTACAATTTCCTGCTGCGTAGTAACTCCTTCGGTAAGATTCAATGAAAGGGAAGGAGGGAGATTGGCAACAAAAACAAAACGTTGCTTCTGAGGCAGGCGCATGAGAGATGTTATAACATTTTTAGTTGCGCCTGAGAGATCGGCATTTGCTATTTTCTCTTTGGGAACGTTTACCCGGTACATAAATATATCTTCCGAAGGATCAACATTGTCTCCCCCGCTGGTAAACGCAAAAATGTCAAGTGTCCTGACTGTATTCTCTTCTACGTCTGTAATGGCATAAGTAGAGGGCGA
>JAISCM010000216.1 GCA_031265595.1 Tannerellaceae bacterium | reverse complement strand
GATTATTTTGAAAAGTTAGGTATAGTTGGTTTTGAACCGGGTGGCAGAGGATTGGCCGGACGGGTGAAAGAGATCAGCGACGCGCTGAATGGCCGCAACATAAAAGTAAGCGCGATCTGTGCCGGCTTTGAAGGCTTTATCCTCTCTACGGAAGAAGCCGTTCGGAAACAATGCATGGATACCATGAAAGAGATCATCACCGCAGCAGGCGAACTGGGGTCTACCGGCGTCATTATCGTTCCGGCGTTCAATGGCCAGAAACCCGTGATGCCGCATACGCAGGAGACGCGTGATTTCTTATGCGAGCAATTCAATATCATGGGAACATTTGCTCATGAACATGGCACCACCATTATTATGGAACCCCTGAACAGGAAAGAAGCCTTTTATTTACGCCAGGTAGCCGACGCCGCTTCTATCTGCCGCGACATCAACAACCCGGGCGTTACCTGCCTGGGCGACTTCTGGCACATGACCTGGGAAGAAACCTGCGATATGGGCGCCTTCCTATCAGCCGGCAACTACCTGCAACACGTACACATGGCCAGCCGCAAACGCCGGAGCATGCCCGGTGAAGACGGCGAAGCAGATAACTACATCAGCGGATTCAAAGGCTTGAAAATGCTGGGCTACGATAAATATGTAAGCTTTGAATGTGGATGCCAGGGCGATCGCGAAGTGGTACTCCCAGCCGCCGTAGAACTATTACGCAAACAATGGAAAGAAGCCTGACATGCCTTTAGTTTACCCTACAATGCAAATGAGTGAAGTGGTGGAAGAGCATCCTTCACTCATTCCTGTTATCAACCGGTTTGGCATTCGCTTAGGCTTGGGCGACAGTTCGGTGAAAGAGATTTGCAGCAACTATCAATTGGATACGGATTTCTTTCTTACGGTGATCAATACCTTCTTGAATGAAGAGTATTTCCCGGAGAAAAAACTGCAATCTTTCCATACGTCCCTGATTATTGACTACCTGCAAAAAACAAATCATTATTACCGCCAGAACCAATTACCCAATATAGAGCGCCATCTTACTTATTTTATAAAGGTAAGCGCGCCCGGCAACCAGTCGCTTTCTTCCATAGGAAGCTTTTTTGCCGCGTGTAAGAAAGAGTTTGACGTGCGTATGGATCATGACGGAAAGGTATGGTTTCCCTACTGCCTGGCTTTAAGCGAGACATCGCAGGAGAGCATAACCCACCCCGTGCCGCCGGCGTCTTCCCTGCAACAGGAAGATAACCTGGAAGAATTATTGGCCGATTTAAAGAAGATCATGGTCAAACACCTTTCGGGTACGTATGATGAAAACCTTTGCTACGCTGTTATTGTTGCCATAAATAACCTCCAGAAAGATATTAAACAACAGAATCGTATCCGCTACCGGATACTTGCTCCGATGATCACGGCGCTGGAGAAACATTGCCAATAACCAATCCTACCGATGCAGAAAACAAAGCAAATAGCTATTATTCTCCCCGACGTACTGCAAAGTATAGGCCTGCAAAGCTTACTGACAGACTATTTTCACCCGGTGGAGATAGCCGGCTTTTCTTCTTTTGAATGTATGGCCTCGGCAGGCAACGATCCTTTTGATTACTATTTTACCCTGCCGGAGATCTTTGTATTAAACACCGATTTCTTCCTTCCCCGCAAAGCCAAAACCGTGTTATTGATCAGCCGGGATACAAACGTTGCCGCCGGAAATAACCTGAATATACTGGCTACGCAGGAAACCATTATTGAGAGCCTGCAACAACTATTCGCCGCCGAAGGGAATAGCCCCGTCAATGAAAAGAGCAAAGAGCTATCCTCGCGCGAAACGGATGTGCTCAAATGTATCGTGCAGGGGCTTACCAATAAAGACATTGCCGACAACCTGAATATCAGTTTGAACACCGTACTCACCCACCGCAAAAACATTACCTCGAAACTCGGCATCAAAACCGTTTCCGGCCTTACCTTCTATGCCATAATGAACGGGTTGGCGTCGCCCGACCTTATCGGATGATCCCTTTTTACTCCCTTAAAAAATCACTACATCTGGTGATTGACTGTTAAAAAAGATTCCTGTTTCTTTGCAACAGTAATTTTTAATCATTTATATGCTATGAATAAGCCGTTACGGTGGTTAGTTGTCATTTCTATACTTTTGTGTGTGCATACCGGTAAAGCGGATAACACAAATCCGAATGACACAATTAAGACGTATAACATCGACGAAGTAGTTATCACGTCATCTACAAAAGAAACCAATGCGTTTCGTACGTTACCCGGTTCTGTATCTGTCATATCGCCGCAAGCGATAAACGGGCGCCAGATAGATGCGCTGAAAGACATCAGTTCCTTTGTTCCCAACCTCTACATCCCCGATTACGGGGCAAAACTGACGTCTGCCATCTATATACGGGGCATCGGCGCGCGCAGTAGCGGCCAGACGGTAGGCTTGTATGTAGATAATGTACCTTATCCGGATAAAAGTACATTCGATTTTGAACTGACGGATATACAGCGCATTGAAGTGTTCCGAGGCCCGCAAGGTACGTTATACGGACGAAACGCCATCGGAGGGATCATCAATATTTATACCCTTTCGCCTTTTGACTTTCAGGGCACAAAGCTTTCCCTGTCGGGAGGGAATTACGGCCAACTGAAAGCCAAAGCGTCTCACTACAGGAAGCTGGGCGAAAACGTAGGTGTCTCCCTTAGCGGATATTATGACCGCAACGACGGCTTCTTCAAGAATATATATACCGGCAAAAGCGCAGACCCGGAAGAATCGGCAGGCGGGCGTTTCAGGTTAGACTGGCGGGTGACGCCCCGTTTCTCTGCCGCCTATACGTTGTCTTATGATCATGTAAACCAGGGGGCCTTCCCATACAGGTTTTATAATAAAGAAAC
>JAISCM010000087.1 GCA_031265595.1 Tannerellaceae bacterium | reverse complement strand
GGGATATACAACCCGCCTTCCGCTGGAAGAAGATAGAAGAAGAAACAAAGGTAGTAACCCCCGATTTCAAAATATGGAAAGGCAGGAAAGCCCAGACAATCGTAATATACGCCAAAATGGCCCGCGGACAAATGGCCCGCTACATCATAAAAAACAGGATCGATGATCCTGAACAACTAAAAAGCTTTTCGTGGGAAGGCTTCCGCTATAACGAAGAGCTGTCGGGAGGAAACAACTGGGTTTTCCTAAATTCCCCACCCGGCTAACCGGGCGGGGAACAGCATCGCTCAGAAGGAAATGTGTGTCTATTGTATTACCTGAGCTGTAAATTGATCATCCCTGTTGAAATGTTCCCTGATTATCCAGTTCATTTCCGGCCGTTCCTTTTCGTAAGCCGTATATGCACATACCGATTTGTTACTCATCAGATAATAGATGGCCTTTTCTGTCGGTTCGCTGAAGGCGCCGCTGGCTTTATCCCATTCGGCATATTCTACGGTCATACGGCTCAGTAAGTCATCATAGCTGTAGGCGATAACAGCCTCATTTTCCCATCCACGGGTAGCCTCGTCCCAGCGCGAGGTTCTGCGACTTTCCAGCAATCCATCATCCGTATAGGTATATTCGTACGAAAGATGACGGTTGTATAATCCGGATGATCTATCAAGTTTGCAGATCTCTTTTGAAACAGCCCTGCCTCCCTCATAGATGGCATTATAAAGAAATGCCGGTTGAGACTGCGCGTTTACACGGAGAATAGATACAGTTACGAATGCAACTAAAACGACTGTTAATTTTACGATTGACTTTTTCATGATCCTTTAATTTAAAATTGTTGATATTACTTGTTGATATAATTTTTTGAACATACCTCTGGCCGTCCGGTCTATTTATTACGCCGGCAATGCCTTGTTTATACGTAGTAAGGATGAGCGGGTTACTGATCCGGCCTATATTCCAGGATGTCTGCCGGCTGGCAGTCCAACTCTTTACAGATGGCTTCGAGTGTAGAGAATCGTATCGCCTTCGCCTTTCCTGTTTTCAGTACAGATAAGTTAGCCGGCGTAATATCAATACGTTCCGCTAATTCGCCCAATGCAATTTTCCGCTTAGCCATCACAACATCCAGATTTACGATTATTGCCATTTCCTACCCCCTTCAGATTGTTAATTCCTGTTCTTCTTTCAAACGCAACCCTTTCGCAAAGATCTCAGCCACCAACAGGAAAAACAGCCCTAAGATCAAAGGAATGGCATCCAACTCTTTACCCAAATGATAGCCAGACACCGAAATATATTCTTTAGCCCTTAGTATGAGTAACAACCCTAATACAAGGTCGAGTAGAGTGAATGCGATAAGAATGCCGCCAATATATCGTAACCGTCTTACGTTACTCCATTCAAATATCTTAGATCTGGCAACAGATATTATTAGTTTATAGAACTGAACACAAGCAACAATGATAAAAGCAATCACTAATAAGCCAAGAGGCAGCATATAATACAGCGATAACGGCATCCTCTCCACTTCTACAGAGACCTGTTCCACCTTCACAGGCATCCGGGCGCCTGCCTTATCATTATAAACCATTAATGTATCGGGCGTTGCCCTATCGGAAGTAAACCTCACAGGAAGCGTAATGTAAGATTTAAGCGCCGCCCGTTCTTTTGAGGGCTCTTCTCCTTTATCACTGGAAATGGCAATGATGTACTCATAGCACATAAATGCCGTCTGCACGCCAAAAGCGAATACAATCAGACAGGAAAGGATAACTAATTTCTTATTCATACGTAGCAAGTTTAAATGTTATTCAATTATTATTTATCGTTTATCGATATGCAAAGAAAAACACTATTTTTGAATCCACCAACTATTTTTATCGAAAAACAATAAAAAAATATCGAAACCCACCCCCCAACCCCCTAAAGGGGGGGCTAAAGAGTATTGTCCCTATTAGCCCCCCCTTTAGGGGGTTGGGGGGTGGGTTTAGAGCAACTTCTCTTTCAAAAACTGCCCGGTATAGGATTCTGTGCATTTGATGACGTCTTCCGGGGTGCCGGCGCATACGATGTGGCCGCCGGCATTACCGCCTTCGGGGCCTAAGTCGATGATATAGTCGGCGCATTTGATGATGTCCATGTTGTGTTCAATGATCACTACGGTATGTCCTTTCTCAATCAGGGCATTGAAGGCTTTCAGTAAGGTTTTAATATCGTGGAAGTGGAGGCCGGTTGTCGGTTCGTCGAAGACAAACAGGGTGGGTTGTTGCTTTTCCAGCCCCAGATACGAAGCCAGCTTTACCCGCTGGTTTTCGCCGCCGGAGAGGGTAGAAGAGGTTTGTCCCAGCTTGATATATCCCAGGCCTACGTCTTGCAAAGGCTTGAGGCGTTTAACGATCTTCTTTTGCTGGTTGTCTTTTGATTCGCCGAAAAACTCGATCGCCTGGTTTACCGTCATCTCCAATACGTCGTAGATGTTTGCCCCTTTGTATTCTACTTCTAATAGATCCGACCGGAAACGTTTCCCGTGGCAAGCCTCACATTCGAGAGAAATATCGGCCATAAACTGCATCTCTACCGTAATTCGTCCTTCCCCTTTACATTCTTCGCATCGCCCGCCTTCTTTATTGAACGAGAAGAATGCCGGCAAGAATCCTACCTGTTTGGCTAAGGGCTGCTCTGCAAACAATTTCCGTATCTCATCGTATGCGCCGATATAGGTTACGGGATTGGAACGGGAGCTTTTGCCGATGGAGTTCTGGTCTACAAATTCAATCCCTTCTATCAGATGGAAGTCTCCTTCCAGGGCTTTACAGTCGGTAGCCGGCCGGCCCTCTTCGAGCTTGCGTTTGGCCCCTTCGTAGAAAATATCGCGCACCAAAGTACTCTTGCCAGAACCGCTCACCCCCGTAACGACGGTCATCACATTCAATGGAAATTTCACATCAATACCCTTGAGGTTGTTTTTGCGGGCGCCCTTTATCTCAATGTAATTATTCCATCGCCGGCGAAAGGACGGAACCTCTATCCTGTCTTCGCCCGTAAGGTAACGTACGGTATAGCTATGGGTATTGCTTTGCAGGTTTTTAATATCTCCCTGATAAACTACCTCGCCGCCCAACCTGCCGGCCCTGGGCCCTATATCAATAATATAATCGGCGGCGCGGATGATTTCTTCGTCATGCTCTACCACGACTACGGTATTACCCAATGCCTGCAACTGGCGCAGCACTTTGATCAGCAAA
>JAISCM010000080.1 GCA_031265595.1 Tannerellaceae bacterium | reverse complement strand
CCGGATACCCCAAAGATTCTATCGAAGATATTACAGCGAAAATACAGGTTGACGATAAACTGGTGGTGAAAGCGGAGGTATTCCATTTGTGGGTAATTGAGGCGCCGGAATGGGTGGCTAACGAGTTTCCTGCTTCCCAAGCCGGACTGAATGTCTTATTTGTTGCCGATGAGAAGCCTTACCACGAACGGAAGGTAACGCTTCTCAACGGCCCTCATACCGTATTGTCGCCTGTGGGCTATCTCGCCGGCTTGAATACCGTACGCGAATGTGTGGAGGATGAGGTAATCGGCCGATATGTACACAAAGTGATGTACGATGAATTAATGCAGACGATAGATCTGCCTCCGAATGAGTTGGAGCAGTTTGCGCATGACGTCCTCGACCGTTTCCGCAATCCGTTTGTGAAGCATTTCGTTACCAGTATTATGCTGAACTCGTTCTCCAAATACAAAACCCGCGACCTTCCCGGACTTAAAACCTATCTGAACAGGAAAGGAGAACTTCCCTGCGGATTAGTACTTGGCCTGGCAGGCATCATTACCTATTATAAAGGAGGCAAACGCGGAGAAGAACCGATTGTCCCGGCAGACGACAGCGCAGTCCTTGCCCTGCTTACCGAACTCTGGCAAACGAATGATCCCGGAATTATCGCACAAGGCGTACTGGCCGCCGGCTTTATATGGGGAGAAGATTTGAACGAAATCCCCGGACTGACGGCGAAACTGGCAGCCTGCCTACAGTCTATCCAGGAAAAAGGCATGTTGGAAACCGTTAAAACGATCTTATAAATACAAATAATACCCTAAAAAGAATACACCATGAAACAGTTTTTTTATTACTTCATCGTCGTAGCGCTGTTGAGCGCTTGCGAACCGGCAAAAAAGCAATCCTACGACATCGATTCCGTAGCTTCGCCGAAAGGTACGGAGGTCTTCCAGCCCGACTGGGAAAACATTGCCGCCAACTATCAGTTTCCCGAATGGTTTAGGGATGGTAAGTTCGGTATTTTTATCCACTGGGGCCCCTATGCCGTCCCGGCTTTCGACAGCGAATGGTACCCCCGCAATATGTACCTTCAGGAAAGCGCGGTGTACGAACACCATATTAACACATGGGGGCCGCAGGATAAGTTCGGCTACAAAGACTTCATCCCGCTATTCAAAGCCGAAAAGTTTGATGCGGAAGAATGGGCTGAGTTGTTCAGGAAGTCGGGCGCTAAATACATCGTCCCGGTAGCTGAGCACCATGATGGCTTTTCTATGTACGACAGCGATCTGAACGAATGGAATGCCGTTAAGATGGGGCCGAAAAGAGATATCCTCGGTCTGCTGAAGGCAGCGATCGAAAAGGAAGGGCTTGTCTTCGGCTTATCTACCCATAAGGCTGAAAATGCCTGGTTCTATAACGGAGGGATGAAATTCCCTTCCGACGTACAAGACACCACGATTACCTTATATGGCAGGCGTTATGACGGAAGTGCGTATACGGAAGACTTTGCCCGCGAATGGCTTACCCGTGTATATGAACTGATTGATAAATATGAACCCCGGTTGATCTGGTTTGACTGGACGGTAAACCACCCGGTATTGATGCCTAACTTCAATAAGTTCATGGCTTACTACTATAATAACGCCCTCGATTGGGGAGAAAACGTGGCGGTGAATACCAAACAAGGCTATCCCACCAACGTACAGGTGTGGGACGTAGAGCGGGGCAAATCCGGGCAGATGATGCAGTTCCCCTGGCAGACGGATACTTCGGTAGGTAAGAAATCATGGTCGTACATCGACGGCGAAGAAAACAAATCGGCCGAACAGATCGTACACGATTTAATAGACATCGTAAGCAAGAACGGCAACCTGCTATTGAACATCGGCCCCCGTGCCGACGGAACCATTACCGATGAACAAAAAGAAGTGCTGCTGTCTATCGGAAAATGGCTGGAAATAAACGGCGAAGCGATCTATGGCACCCGCTGCTGGAAGAAGTTTGGCGAAGGCAATGCCGAACCCACCAAAGGCTCCTTCTCGGACAACGAAGCCACCGCTTACACCGCCGGCGATCTCCGTTTCACCACCAAAGGAAACGACCTGTATGCCATCTCGCTGAATTGGAGCGACAACGAGGTGCTAATCAAATCCCTCGACAAACAAGCCATCGCCGATGCAAAGATAACAGACATAAAACTATTAGGCTCCGATGAAAAGATAAGCTGGCAACAAACAGACGAAGGCCTGAAAGTATTCTTCCCAAAGAACAACCCCGGCGAATACGCCTACGCCTTCAAAATATCATTCGACAAGAAGGTAGGCGAACACCTCCCCTCAGAAGCCGTAAACGAAATACTGAAACACGCCTCCTGATCGGTAATCCCTGTACCGTTGCGAATAGCGTGACGGTACAGACTTGTATAGTTGAATTAGTTCTACTCTAACAGATTAAAAACGTGAGAAAATCCCCCCCTGACAAGTTACTTTTTCACCTCTTCTTTCAGCTTTCAGTTTGCTTGTAAGTAGTTGTTTTACAGAACGAAATCCTGAAAGAAGACGTTTCAGCTTCCTTTCAGCCGGAAACCGGAGGGGAGGTGTTTATTTCATAAAAAAGTCTTCGCGATAATATAAAAAAGTCTTCGCGATGATATAAAAAAGTCTTCGCGATGACGTGATAAAGAGTCCGCGATGGTTTGGTAAAGACTTCGCGAAGACTTGCTGGAGACATCGCGAAGACTTTTTTTTCCTTTCGCCGGCCTGTAATTTTTTTTGAATGAAAGCAGGCTGAAAGCAGACTGAAAGGACTCCTTTCAGCCAAAGCCTTTTATACACAAACACTTATAAGCCGGCTGAAAGCTGAAAGACAGGGTTAAATAGTAGATAGTGGAGAGGCATATTTC
>JAISCM010000079.1 GCA_031265595.1 Tannerellaceae bacterium | reverse complement strand
GAGGTGATTTGGAAAAATATCGTATGTTTGCAGGAGAAAATACGTGTTTTTCTGTCTATCTCTCTTTAAGAGACAGAAAAAAAATATACTGATAAAACGTTTGTTTTCAATCCCTTCTATCCATTTCTGCTAAAGCTGTTTTTTCTATTGACTATTCGATGCCGTTCTGGTAAGTATCCAATGGTTTCATGGCGACATGCTGTAATTCTATTGTTTTGTATAGGATCATTTCGTGTATTCGGCGTATCGGTTTATGCGTTTCACCCGGGTGAAACGGTTGTTTCACGGAGGTGAAACGAGCATTTCACCCGGGTGAAACAGGCGTTTCACGGGGGTGAAACAGGTAGCTCATAACGGTGAGACATGTAAAATGGTGTGAACAAACGACTAAATCATCTCATACAAACCAGCAAAACGATGTGTATACGCTACTACTTCGATGGATTCTCTTTTTGTATTTGGGGAGAACGGGCTGGGGGGTGTTAATAAATATAAATCTGCATGAAGGTTATTAAACTAATTGTTTTTTCTGCCGTCTATTTTACACGAATTTGATAGTCTTCGTAGTTAAAGGAATTAATCATTCATTATGAACGTTAAGATTTTTTTTGTCTTGCTGATTGTGTGTCTCTTTTCATTTCCGGCGTTTGCCCAGCGTAGTGTGGAAGTAAAAGGAATGATTGTGGAAGAAGATACAGACGCCCCGGTAGAGCAGGCCACGATCCGCCTGCTGAATGTAAAGGATAGTACGATGATAAACGGAGTGGCCAGTTCGCGCAATGGGAGCTTCTCGCTGAAAAACATACGGCCGGGGAATTATTTATTGCATATTACCTTTGTAGGCTTTGAGCCTTTATACCAGCCGTTGCAGATCACCGGCAGAACCAATCCCGTAGATGTAGGGAAATTGGGGCTTAGCGATGGGGCGATTCTGCTGGGAGAGGCCGTTGTGCTGGGCAAGGCGCCCGAAATGGTGGTACGCAATGACACGATAGAATACAATGCCGATTCGTATAAGGTGACGGAAGGATCGGTACTGGAAGACCTGCTAAAGAAGATGCCCGGCGTGGAAGTGGATAGCGAAGGGAAAATTACGGTGAATGGGAAAGAGATAAAGAAGGTAATGGTAGACGGGAAAGAGTTCTTCTCAGACGATCCGAAAGTGGCATCTAAAAACCTCCCCGCCCAGATGATAGACAAACTGCAAGTGCTGGATAGAAAAAGCGATATGACATTGATGACCGGCTTTGACGATGGCGAAGAGGAAACGGTGATAAACCTGACCGTAAAGCCGGGGATGAAGCAGGGATGGTTCGGCAACGCCTTTGCAGGATATGGCAGCGACGAACGGTATGAAGGCAATTTCATGGTGAATCGTTTCTATAATAGCAACCAGTTTACGATTATGGGGGGACTGAATAATACGAATAATATGGGATTTTCAGACCTTGCCTCTACCATGTTTCAGGGCATGGGCGGAGGTGGAGGCGGCGGGGGCGGCCCACGTTTTCGCGGAGGCAATAGTAGCGGTATTACCCAGTCGGGGAATATCGGGATGAACTTTACAAAGGAATTTACGCCAAAGCTTACATTAAACGGGAATGTGCGGTACAGCCATTCGGACAATGAGCTCTTCGGAAACAGTAAAGACAGGAAGATACAACCCGGCGACAGCCTTCAGCATCAGGAGAGCGAGAGCTACCGAAACCGGAAATCGGATAATATGGGTGTGAATTTCCGCCTGGAATGGAAGCCCGATACGATGACGAATATTATCTTCCGCCCCAATTTCAGTTATAGCAAAAGCGAAAATGTTACGTCTGAAGAATACGTCACCTTGCAGGGGCTGAAAGATATAGACGAGGCCCTGATGGATTCGCTCAACAGGGGCGATTCGTACACGGCGGATAATGGGAATGGCTACACGATGGACGCCCGCCTGGAGATAAGCCGCAAGCTCAATACGAAAGGGCGTGTGCTGAGCGCTTCTTTCTCCGGTGGATACAGCGATTCGGATGAAGACGGCACGGAATACTCTAACACCTATTATTACGGCGCAAGGGATGCCTTGGCTACCAAGCTGATAGACCAGCAATATCAATACAACAACACAGGGTACAACTACCGGGCGTACCTTTCGTGGGTGGAGCCTTTGGGGCGGAATAACTTCCTCCAGGCCACGTACAGCTTTAGCCAGCGGAAGCAGGAGGCGCTTAAATATACGTATGCAAAAGACGACAACGAGGCGTATACAAGGCTCGACACGGCTTACAGCCAGAGCTACCGTAACGACTTCATCAACCAGCGCGCCAGCCTGAGTTTCAAATCGCAGCGGCAGAAGTTCAATTATACCGTGGGGGTAAACCTGGATCCTTCGTACAATAAAAGCGAAACGTTTATCGGGGATACCATCCTTTCGTCTATATCGAGGAATGTAGTGAATCTTTCGCCCATGGCGCAGTTCAACTATATATATGATAAGCAAACCAATCTTCGGATAGATTATAACGGGCGTACAAGCCAGCCGGGCATGACGCAACTGCAACCCGTGCCCAATGTATCGAACCCCAATAATACGATCATCGGTAATCCCGGCCTCAAGCCGTATTATACCAATAACCTTATGATGCGTTTCCAGAAATTCATCCCCGAAAAGCAAACGGCCTTTATCTTCATGGCCGACGGAAACTATGTGGTGAATGCCATCGTATCAGACCAAACCAATCTGGGCAGCGGCAGAAGGCAGACTACCTACAGGAATACCAACGGGAACTACCGGGGGAACCTCCGGCTTATCTTCAATACGCCTTTGAAGAACAAGAAATTTACCCTGAACTCTATGTCAATGGCGGGCTATGCAAACAACAACTCTTTTATCGACAATGAGAAGAATACGAATAAAACACTCACCCTGATGGAGCGGGGAGGCCTCGACTTCCGTTCTACTGTTATAGACTTAGGCGTGAATGGGAATATCCGTTACAACAAAGCCGACTACTCCCTCCAGCCGGACAACAACCTGAATACGTTTAATTACGGCGTAGGAGGAAGTACCACCGTTTACCTTCCGTCCGACTTTAAGATAGAGAGCGACATCAACTGGTCTACCACCTCGGGATACGACGCCGGCTACCAGCAAGACGAAACGATCTGGAATGCCTCCCTCTCTAAGTCATTCCTTAAAGGCAATCAGGCTACCCTGCGTATCAAGATGTACGACATCCTGGCGCAGCGCAACGGCATCACGCAGCAGATCAATGCCGAAGGCTCTTCTTATTCTATGTATAATACATTGGGGCGTTACTTTATGGTTCACTTTGTTTATCGCTTCAGTATATTTAAGGGGGGAGCAACGGCTTCTGATGCGATGGGTGGAAACCGTGGCCCCCGTGGGCCTCGCGGGCCGGGTGGACCAGGCGGGCCGGGCGGGCCTCCACGATTTTAGTATTTGTTTTGTCTCCGGGCCGGGGATATTCACGCAGGAACATTATCTTTGTTGCCTATATACATGAATCATTATGGGCTGGATCTATCACGCTGTTGTATTGTATCGGATCATACCTTTTATCGGGGGGTGGATGGCCGACCGTTTAGTGGGCGACCCGGAAGGATGGCCTCATCCTGTGGTATTGTTTGGCAAAGCGATCAGCGCCGGCGAACGTGCCTTTAATAAAGGGGCCAACCGGTATCTGCGGGGCAGCTTGTTTGCCTTTTCCCTGATTGTAGGCGTATTCGTCCTCTGCCATGGGTTGCTTGCTTTTACCTTCCTGCTTCATCCGCATGTAGAAGCCCTGCTGGTAGGGGTAGGCGTTTTTTATTGCCTGGCCGGCAAGACGCTTATCCGCGAAGTACAGGGCGTATTCGAGGCCGTAGGGCGAAGCGTGGAGGAAGGGCGCGAGCGGCTTTCGCGTATTGTAGGGCGCGACACATCGAATCTTTCTCCACACGAGATCAAGACGGCGGCGCTGGAATCGTTGGCCGAGAACCTGAGCGACGGGGTGGTGGCCCCGATGTTTTGGTTTGTCTTACTGGGGCTGCCCGGTATGATGGCTTATAAGATGATCAATACGCTCGATTCGATGATTGGCTACAAAACAGACCGGTATTATGAGTTTGGGCAGGCGGCGGCGAAGATTGACGATATAGCTAACTATATCCCCGCCCGGCTGACGGCTTACCTGATGCTGCTGGTGTCGGGCCATTGGGACAGGCGGGGGTTTGTACACCGCTTTGGCCCGGCGCACGAAAGCCCGAACGCCGGCTATCCCGAAGCCGCCTTGGCAGCGATACTGGATTGCCGCTTCGGAGGGACGCACGACTACTTCGGCCATCCGGTAGATAAACCCTACATCGGCGTAAACGAGCGTCCTTTCTCATGGAACGATCTGCAACGCGCTATTCAGGTGAATACGAATACGGAACTCATCATGGGTATACTGGTGATACTACTGTTGCTAACCGGCTTCCCTTATATCAGCATCGGATGAAGAAACGGATCATGCTGATCACCGGCGGGCAGCGATCGGGCAAAAGCAGCTATGCGCAGCAACTGGCCTTGCAGCAAACGGCGCATCCCGTGTACCTGGCCACGTCGCGCATCTGGGACGACGAACACCGGCAGCGCATCGAACGGCACCAAAAAGACAGAGGCCCCGGATGGACCAACATAGAAGAAGACAAATGCCTGAGCCGGCATCCCCTGCGGGGAAGAGTAGTGGTAGTAGACTGCGTAACCCTTTGGGCAACAAACTTCTTTTACGATACCGACGGAGACACAGAGAAAGCCCTATCCCAGATAAAAACCGAATTTGACAGCCTGACGGATCAGGAGGCCTGCTTTATCTTTGTAAGCAATGAAATAGGTATGGGAGGCATGCCGGCCCATGAGCTGCAACGGAAGTTTACCGACATGCAAGGCTGGCTAAACCAATACATCGCCTCCCGCGCCGACGAAGTAATCCTGATGATAAGTGGAATCCCTCTAACAATAAAACCATGATAGTCTTTCATATCACATCGCCGGACGCCGGCATAGCCTGTGCGTTGCAACAGAAAATAGACAACCTCACCAAGCCCAAAGGATCGCTGGGCACGCTGGAAGCGATAGCGATGCAAACAGGCTTGATACAGCAGACGCTTTCGCCTTCTTTGCGCAAGCCGGTAAACATCATATTTGCCGCCGATCATGGGATTGCCGCCGAAGGGGTAAGTAAATCGCCGAAAGAGGTGACCCGCCAGATGGTCTCTAACTTTCTTGATGGAGGAGCCGGCGTTTGCTTTCTGGCCCGCCAGCATGGCTTTCAGTTGAAAGTGGTAGACGCCGGGATAGATCACGACTTCCCGCCTGAGCCCCGCCTGATAAACCGCAAGATACGCAAAGGGACGCGTAACTTCCTGCACGAACCGGCTATGACGATCCGCGAGATGGAACTGGCGCTTCAATACGGGGCGGAGGCAGTAACAGACTGTCATCGCAACGGCTCCAATATCATTAGCTTCGGAGAAATGGGAATAGCCAATACCGCCGCATCGAGCATGTGGATGACATGCCTTACAGACATCCCCCTTGCCGCTTGCGTAGGCGCCGGAAGCGGGCTGGACAGTGAAGGCGTAAGGCATAAGCAGCAAATACTGCAAGCGGCGCTGGATAAGTATAAAGGAGACCGCAGCGTACTAAATGTAATGCGCTACTTCGGCGGGTACGAGATGGTGATGGCCGTAGGCGGTATGCTGCGGGCTGCCGAGTTGAAGATGGTGATCCTGGTAGATGGCTTTATTATGACCAACTGCGTACTGGCAGCCTCCAGGCTATACCCCGACGTATTACCTTATTGCATCTACGGGCATTGTGGAGACGAGTCCGGGCACAGAAAGCTGCTTGAGCTGCTCCATGCCACGCCCTTATTGCATCTGGGCCTCCGGCTGGGCGAGGGAACCGGCGCTATCTGCGCGTATCCGGTAGTAGATTCGGCCGTAAGGATGATCAACGAGATGCGTAGCTTCTCCAAAGCCTCTGTTACTAAATACTTCTAAGATGCGGCAGATACTGGCAGCGTTTGTATTCTTTACCCGGCTACCGTTCTGGCGGCTGGCCGATATTCCGCCCGGAAGCTTCAGGCGCATCCTCCCCTACTGGGCGCTTACGGGATGGCTCACCGCCGGATGCTCGGTACTGGCGCTATCTATCGCTTCCCTGCTGCTGCCTTATAGTGTGGCCCTGCTTCTTGCCATGATCACCCGTTTGCTGCTAACGGGCTGCCTGCACGAAGACGGATTGGCCGACTTCCTGGATGGCTTTGGCGGCGGCTCCTCGCGCGAGCATATCCTTGCTATAATGAAAGATTCGCATATCGGCACGTATGGCGTAACGGGCCTTCTGTCTTATTTTGCCCTGCTCTATGCCGTGCTGATCCATCTCCCTATCGAACTGGCAAGCGCAGCGATCCTGGCCGGCGACCCCTTTGCCAAAGGCCTGTCATCCATGATTGTAAACCGCCTACCCTACGCCCGTAGTGAAGAAAAAGCCAAAAGCAAAGCAGTCTATACCCGGATGAGCGCCGGAGACTATGCAATCTGTCTCCTTTTCACCCTACTCCCACTAACCGGTCTACCCGCCCCTCGCTATCTGCTGGCCACCCTATTGCCAATTATAAGCTGGTATCTGCTCACTTCGCTGATGAAGAAGAAAATACAAGGCTATACGGGCGACTGCTGCGGAGCCTTATTCCTCCTCTGCGAAACAGGCTTCTATCTAAGCATCCTTCTTATCGCCCACTTTTAAAACCCTTTTTTGATTACGACTGAATCACCCGGCTGATTACGACTGAATCAAGCGGCTGATTACGACTGAATCAAATTTACCCCCCCTTTAGGGGGCTGGGGGGTGAGTTGGACTTCCCTACATCCACCAACTGAACATTCTCAGGAGAATATGCCTGGATATTTGCTTTCGCGCAAACAGACAGATAGAAGTCTATGATAGAGAACTTGCCTGTCCACTCTTCCATCCATTCTACCAATTGGGGCGAGATGATATGTATGCCGCCAAAAGCATAGCCGGC
>JAISCM010000077.1 GCA_031265595.1 Tannerellaceae bacterium | reverse complement strand
CGTTTGTGGAAGTACTGCCCCGTCAGGCAGCCAACGCTCCGGCTTACAATCATCTGAAAGAGATGGTAGTGGTACATACCGGATTGGAACTTGGCGCCACGATCTACCTGGATTATTCTATTATCTCCAAACCGGGGTATCTGCCCGGACTGGATATATGCGATGCGATTGAACAGACCTCGCCTGTGAAGGAGTATACAATCACCCTTTCGGTCCCTGAAAACAAACCGTTGCATTATGCATTGGTTAATTCAGCCGTTAAGCCCTCGGTTCGTACTACAAACGGAGTAACGGAAGTAAGCTGGCGGATACGTAACCTGCCGGCAGCATCCGTAGCGCCGTTGGTTAGCGCTGCGGGAGGGGATACCCAGTTGCTTGTAGCCTCTACTTATGCTTCGAATGACGAAGCTATTAAGGCGTTAAGCAACCAATTTACGCCGGCAGGCGATATGCCGCTATTATCATTATCCGAAACCCTTACGGAGGGTTTAACAACTGATACGGAAAAGCTTCAGGCGATCCTTACGCATGTAGTTGACCATGTAGGGTTCAGCCGTTTGTCGTTGCCGGAAACGGCTTTCCGTATTCGTTCTACGGACGATGTGAATCCTTCGGCCTACGGAACGGAAGCGGAAAAACTGAATTTACTGACGGGATTACTCAACGTCGCCGGCATTAAAGCAGAAGCCGCCGCTGCTTATTATACCCGCGCCGAACTGAATAGTTACGGCCTTAGTGGTATCAACGAACTGTTTGTGCTGGCGAATGTTGATGGTAAACAATACCTGCTCACGCCCAAGACGAAGCTTGCCTCTCCGGTAGATAGCTATACGGATTATGCGCAGTATGTGAGTATTACCGATCCGGGTAAGAAGATAACGCTCAAAGCGCCCGATACAAAGCTGGAATATGTATACTCCATTGCCTTATCGCCTGATAAAGCCGAAATACAAACGAATGGGGCAACTAAAACAGAGCAGGCATTGGTAAACAATAACGGGTATGTACTCCTTTCGCTTCCGGAAAGTCCGGAGAGCGTCTCCAACGCTGCTTACAAGATGTACAACAGCAAGCGGGAAGTAAACTTATTGCTGCCCGGCAAAGCCAATGAAAGCTATACCTATACGATTCAGTTGCCGGACGGCATGGAACTAAGCACGCCCGAAACAACCCCAACCCAAACGACGGATAATGCGGCAGGAAAAGCAACCTACGTTGTCCGCCGGAACGGCAATCAGGTAGAAGTAAAACGTACATTGAACATCGATAAGCAATTGATAACTCCCGCCGATTATGCTTCTTTCCGCACGCTTATGATAGAATGGGCGGATATAAACAAACGCCGGTTGCTTTTTAAGGTAAAGTAAAAGGCCGGTAGAAAGATATGATGATATATATACTCGTAGGCATAGGAGTTATTTTAGCGTTAAAATTAGTAACGGAATCTTACAAAAGGAAAAAAGCATTATCTAAAAGGTCTTATAAACTTTGGGATGGGTTTTATGTTACAAAAGCCGAATTGGATGAAACGGATCAATTGTTAAGCTGGCAGTTCTGTTCTAATGAATATTGCAGGAGAGAGATCATTGCGTTATTTATTGATGTAAAAAGAAATCTCGCCAAAAGCAAACGCAGGAAGGCTGCCCCGTCTTTTAACAAAACGCTTCTCCGGTATTGCAGAGAGGTTACGCTAAAGATAATAGATTTTCAGGATCCTCTTCAGGATGCTACTCTTAGCGAAAAGCCGGAAGCTGCTATAATCGAACTGGTAAAAGAGCGGGCGGCAGTGGTTGTAAGGCCTTTGACGGCAGAGAGCGACCGGTCTCTTTATTATAGCGGCGACGCATGGGAAGTCCGTTACAGTCATCTGATAAAGGGTTTCGAGCCCGGGAACGTTGCACCGTTTTATGAAGCGATCTGCCAGTTAGGCATGCTGAGCAACAAGCGGGTTACGATACAGCGGGAGATTTATTATGAAGCTCACCTGTTCCTTCTATTTAAAGATAAGGAATACTGTTTAAAATTGTATCTACAGTATCTGCATGTGAAAACACATACCTATTCTTTTGTACATAAAAAGATTGCTAAGGCGAGCAGGCAATGGCTTTTCCGGGATACAAGAGAAGAGCAGCAATTTGATCAGCTATGCAGTAAGCTTTTAAAAGACAAAAGGATCAACGCTGCCCTGAAACAATTCGACAAACTGGGCATTGCCCAACGGAAAAAGATTCAATTAGATATAATCTCTATCAAAGAAGCCGCCGGCAAACAAGCCCGGGTAGCAGGTATATTAAGCGATATACTGGACGACGAACCGGCGGCCACGCCCAAAGACGCTCCGGTTATTGATAATAAAGAAGCCCTGCTACAGTTATTTATAGATAAGGATTATAGGCTAACTAAAGAAGAAGTTGATATATTTGCACAGTCGAAAGGTGTTTTTACCGGCCAACTGATCCAACGGATCAATGAAGCGTATTTCGATGAGCTCGACGATGTTTTAATCGAAGAGGAAGACGGAGGGTACAGGTTGAATAAAATGTATTTTAATAAAGTAGTTAAAGTAGTTAAGTAGTTAAGTAGTCAGGTAGTTAAAGTAGTTAAGTAGTCAAAGTAGATAAGTAGTCAAGTAGTAAGGAGTTAGATGGATATAAAAGTTAAACCTAAAGAAGCGACAGCTATTATCAATTCATTGATCAGCGGGGTAGTGCCCAAAATCGGCGTTCAGCATATTACGGTAGGGCGCAGCAATGAAGTGGATATGATCATTCAGGCATTGGAAGAAGTAAAGAACGGCCATAGCATGATGAAGTGCTGGATCGGCGACTTCGGTTCGGGCAAATCATTTATGATGCATCTGCTGAATACGGTGGCATTAAAGAAGAAATTCATTACTACAACTGCCGATTTCGCACCTCATATCCGCCTGTATTCAAACGATGGCAAGGCGCAGGCGCTCTATGCTTCTTTGATGGATAATATAGCGATCCAGACGAAACCGGAAGGGGGCGCGCTGCATATCTTGCTGGAAAAATGGATCGAACAGGTTATTACGCAGACAGCTTCGGATAATAATATAGCGCTGACGGAGATAAGAAGCCCGCAGTACGTAAGGTTGATCCAGGACGGAATCATGCAAACCGTCGATGCGATAACCGAAACGGGAGGTTTCGACTTTGGCCTGGCCCTTACAAAGTATTACGAAGGCTTTATCACAGGCAAAGATATGCTACGGAAAAACGCCCTCCGCTGGCTGAAAGGAGAATATACCACCAAAACGGAAGCCCGGCGGGAGTTAGGCACAAGCGAAATAGTGAACGACCGCAATTATTACGATATGCTGAAGAACTTCTGCCATCTGTTTGTCAGCATCGGCTACAGTGGGTTCGTGATAAACCTGGACGAAGCAATCAATCTGTACCGGATAGCCAATACGGGCATGCGACAGAAGAATTATGAAACGCTGCTGAGTATGTACAATGATTGTTTTCAGGGGAAAATAGAACATCTGTTTATCAACATTGCCGGCACTACGCAGGTATTAGAAGACAGGCAAAAAGGCCTCTACAGTTACGACGCCCTTAAAACCCGTTTGAAAGTAAATAAATTCGAGACCATCCAACTGCGTGACTACGCCCAGCCGGTCATCCGCCTGATGCCATTGAGCCACGACGAGATCTTCGTCTTACTCTACAACCTGCGGGACATCTTTCATTTCAATTATCAGACGGAAACAGACTTTACGGATCAGGACGTTCATCGCTTCATGGAAGAGATGTACAATAAACCCGGAGCCTCCGAGTTTCTTACGCCGAGAGAAGTGATCCGCGACTTTCTGAACATACTGAATATTCTGCGCCAGAATCCGGGGGCCGACAAGAATAAGCTGATAGACGACGTTCAAATAGTAGATGAAAGGGAAAGCGCGTTCGAACCGGAAGAGACCGCCAGGCGTACGAAAACAGAACGTGCAGGAAAGCAGGTAGCCGAAGAGCTGCCCGACGATGATACGTTTACGGATGACGAGGATATGTTATTGGAACGGGAAACATTGGCGGGCGAATTAAACTACTGGCGGAATGAGATCCAACACGAAACGATAAAAGCCCGCCTGGTCAGGATGAGTAAGATAGCCCACCTCATCTACGAAAAAGATCATGCGTCGGGCGAGGTATTTTCCTTGCGGCATACGGATACGGTGATAAAGCTGCTCGACGAGTATAGCTCCCTGGAAAAGTCGGGGCTTGATTCGCCCGAAGCGCTGGCGTGGCGCGAACGTATCGCCGGTACAATTGAACTCACCTATCAGGCTTTTGAACAGGAACTAAGTAAACTCTTCGAGGCCGATATGCTTGATATAGACGCCGAATCAATGGCTTATACGCAGAACTTAAAAAACAGAGGATTAATCAACTAATAAATAAAAGATCATGGAACATCCCCTATTACCTGCCGGCTCTCCCGGATTAACTATTGAAAGAAGCCAACAAACCCCAGGCGACGAAGAAAAAATAACACAATACAAAACAAAGATCGACCTGGCTGCCGGTAAAAGCAATATTATTCAATACGGCGCAGAGGCCCAGCACAAAATGGTATCTTTCTCCGAAACAGTTCTCTCGCAGGTAAGAAACAAAGACGTAGGCGAGGTAGGCGATATGCTGTCTGGATTGGTAACAGACCTGCGGACGTTTGATAAATTCATTCATAAACCGGGTATTCTGGCCTTTTTCCAAAGCCTCAAAAAGAAAATACTACGGATCAAAGCCGAATACGTGAAGATAGAAAAAAACGTTGTACAGGTAGAACGTCAATTGGAAAAGCATTACCAGACCTTATTGAAAGACATTCATCTTTTTGATAAGCTCTACGAGCAGAACGAACAATGCTTTAAAGACCTCTCGCTCTATATCTATGCCGGAGAAGACAAACTGGCCGAAACAGACCGGGAGAAACTTTCGGATACGGAAAAAAACCAGTTGCACCAATTCGAAAAGAAGCTGCACGATTTAAAGCTAAGCCGTATGATCTCTTTCCAACTGGCCCCCCAGATACGATTGGTGCAGGGCAACAGTGTGGTATTAATGGAAAAGATACAGTCGAGCATCGTAAACACACTACCTCTTTGGCGCAACCAGATGGTGCTGGCTTTAGGCCTTGTTCATACGCAGCAAGCCCTGGAAGCGCAACGAACCGTAACAGAAGCAACCAACCAGATGCTACGCCGCAACAGCGAGATACTCCACACCTCAAGCGTACAGATCGCCAAAGAAAACGAACGAAGCGTAGTAGACGTAGAAACCCTCCAGAAAGTAAACACCGAATTATTCGCCACCATCAACGACGTCCTGGCCATCCAGCAGGAAGGCCGCCAAAAACGCCTCTCCGCCGAGAAAGAACTACTAACCATAGAAAACGAATGGCGCGATAAGCTTAACTAAAATACCTTATGGAATCATGTGACTTTTCGTTCATCATAGGCGATTTAAAGTTTTCCGTATCCGGAGATGTTTGTAGTGTATCTGCTGCATTTCCTTATATAAGTGGAGCTATCACGATCCCTTCCACTATAACGTATAATGGAATAATCTATATGGTGACAGAGATTAGGAAGATGGCTTTTTGGGATTGCTACCGCTTAACTTCCGTGACAATTCCGGATTCGGTGACAGTGATTGGAGAGAACGCTTTTTACGACTGCAAGCGCTTAACATCCGTGATGATCCCTGATTCGGTAACAGTGATTGGGCGAAACGCTTTTGATTCTTGCAGTAACTTAACTTCCGTGACGATCCCGGGTTCGGTGACAGTGATTGGGAAATGGGCTTTTTCCGGTTGCCATAGCTTAACATCCGTGGCGATCCCAAATTCGGTGACAGTGATTGGGAAATGCGCTTTTTCCAGTTGCCATAGCTTAACATCTGTGACGATTCCAGATTCGGTGACAGTGATTGAGGAGGGCGCTTTCCGGTATTGTTATCGCTTAACATCCGTGGCGATTCCGGCTTCGATAACAAAGATTGAGGGAGAAGCTTTTTCCAGTTGTCATAGCTTAATTTCTGTGACGATTCCAGATTCGGTGACAGTGATTGGGGCGTTCGCTTTTTGGGATTGCCGAAGTTGCTTTCATACTACTTAATTACAGTTTATTGTCGGAATGTATTTTCCGGAACAAATATACGAATAGATTCCAAATTTTTATTTGAATATTGAAAATATTGATAGAGCAGAAGCTTCGGCAATGGACACTATCTGACATATCGACCAATAACCTCATAAATACAAATCATTATATTGGAGCTGGTACCAGCCTGCTGTTTGCTTTGTAAGAATTATCGATGATTTGTCGGAGTTCAATCTGCTTGTCAGGGGTGATTCTGATCAGGATGCAGTTTGGGGTCTTTC
>JAISCM010000182.1 GCA_031265595.1 Tannerellaceae bacterium | reverse complement strand
TTCTGACTTCTGAATTAATAATTAATAATTCATAATTATTTCCCCCGTTTTCCTAAATCGTCATAAAGCGTTTGGAGTAGGGCTTTGCCTTTGTTGATGCGTTGCTGGCTTCCTTCTTTTGGGCTTTCGAGCAAGGGTTGATTGCTTTCGTTGTCGTAGGCTGATGCGCCGGTGTGGTCTATAAAGCCAAATCCGTTGTGATAGGTGTAGAAGGCGTAGGCAGGGTAGGAGGGGGGCGCTATGTTTTTGCTAAAGGTAAATTCCTGATGGGGTAGATCCAGTTGGCTGAGTAGTGTGGCTGCCAGATCGGTCTGATTGCCGATGGTTGTTATTTTACCGGCTTCTTTTACGGCGCCGCCGAGCCATAGCATCGGGATGTGGTAACGGGCCGGCTCATACTCTTTCAGATGGTCAGGATATCGGAAGCCATGGTCGGCAATCATAACAACCAATAAGTCGTTCCAGATGGGCGTTGCTTTTATCTTATCTATAAAGTCGCCGATACAGCTATCTGTAAAGGCTACTGAATTAAGGAACGGATCATCCAAGCGTTGGTAAGGCACTTCGAATGGCTCATGGCTGCTCAACGTTAAAAAGGTACTGAGCCAGCGTTTCCCTTTTTCTTTCTTTGTGAGGGAGTTGTATAGATAGGCGAATGTAATATCGTCGTTTACTCCCCATTTACTTAGTCTGTCGGACAGGGGGAAATCACGGTCGGCTATGATCGTGCTATAACCGGCGCTGTAAAAATAGCTCTGCATATTGGTGAAGTTGATGTCTCCTCCATATAACATATCCGCCGTGTATCCTTCTTTAACCAATGTGCCGGATATAGACGGCAGCGTCTGGCTTTTGGCCGGATACTTCATGATCGAAGTCGTTGGCTGGGCCGGATAGCCATTCAGGATGGCTACCAGGCCACGGTCTGTACGAAACGAATTGGCGTATAGGTTTGTGAATAGGATCCCTTCGTCGCACAGGCGGTTCAGGTTGGGCGTAACGCCGGCTGTTCCTCCCAAGGCTTCTATGGCATTGGCTGTAAAGCTCTCCAATATAATCAATAAGATATTCGGACGTTGGGTGGTCAGCAGCGCTGTCTCTCCGGTTGGCAATGCCTGGGGCTCCTTATCCGGGGTAAGCAATGATTCAATGAGCGCTCTCCGTTCGTCTTCGGGAAAGAAATCAAACTGGGAAGCGAAATCCTGTTGTTTAGACAGAGAGGCTATCAGGCTGAAGGCAGGGTTTATGGCCGAATGGTTCAGAAATTGATTGTTGCCGAAATAGACCATTCCCACATTGGCCGTAGACGTAGTGACGCCGCCACGGATAGGTAAAAAAAGGATACCGCCGGCAAGCAGGAAAACGAACGTAGTTAAAACCCGCTTCTTTACAGGAGTATCCGGCAATAAGGGTACAATATATCTGCTAAATGGCAGGAAAATAACGAAGGCATAAGCAATAAAAAGAATCATCTGCCTTACAAACAACCCAGGGGGGATACTCGCCATGGCATCCGCAGGCGACTGCATATAGAAGAAGAGCGTTGCATCCATACGGAATCCCCAAAAAGTATATAAAGCTACGTCGATAGCAAATATAGCTGCTATCAGTACTGCCATTATCCCAATGTAAATCTTTACTGTTTTCCGCAGATAGCCTCCCGGCAACCATACGGAGACGAGCACGCAAAGCAAAGGGATAACCGTAAGGTAGCCGGCTATCGTACAGTCCAGTATCAGCCCATGCCACACTACGTTTATCCAGTCTGTAAACGTACACCCCCCGGCCAGCGCTTTATGGTAAAGCATGAATACCGGCTTCTGAATGGCCAAAACCGGTAGCCAGGCTACAAAGACAGCTAAGATAAAAAGCAGCCTCTTTTTCATTTATACAGCTTTTCTCTTAATGCGGCAACCGTGGGGTCGGAGATATAATCGTCGTACTCCATCATCTTGTCAATGATGCCGTTTGGCGTAAGTTCTATGATACGGTTGGCTACGGTTTGAATAAATTCGTGGTCGTGGCTCGAAAAGAGGATATTTCCTTTATACGCCCGCAGGGTATTATTGAATGCCTGTATGGATTCCAGGTCTAAATGGTTGGTGGGCGTATCCAGTATCAGCGTATTCGCATCCTTCAGCATCATACGCGAGATCATGCAACGCATCTTTTCGCCTCCCGAAAGTACATTCACTTTCTTCAATAGTTCTTCGCCCGAGAACAGCATACGTCCTAAAAAGCCTTTCAGATACACATCATTCGTATCCTGTGCAAACTGGCCGAGCCATTCTATCAGATTATAATCCGAATGGAAGAAGGCGGCATTATCCAGGGGCAAATAGGCCGTTGTGATGGTTTGCCCCCATTGGAACGTACCGGCGTCGGCGCTCTCTTCGTCGTTAATGATGCGGAAGAGGGCTGTCATGGCGCGCGGGTCTCTACTGATAAATACTACTTTATCGTCTTTCTCTACATTAAAATTCAACTCCCGGAAAAGGGTTTCGCCCTCAATACATTTGGTTAAGCCTTTTACTTCCAGTATCTGGTTTCCCGGCTCGCGTGCAGGGGTAAAGATGATGCCCGGATAGCGGCGAGACGAGGGTTTGATCTCTTCAATATTCAGCTTTTCGATCATCTTCTTGCGGCTGGTGGTCTGTTTAGACTTGGCAACGTTTGCGCTGAAGCGGCGGATAAATTCTTCCAGCTCTTTCTTCTTTTCTTCGGCTTTCTTATTTTGCTGTTGTTGCTGGCGAAGCGCTAACTGGCTGGACTCATACCAGAAACTATAGTTGCCGGCAAACAACTGTAATTTCCCGAAATCAATATCTACCGTATGCGTGCAGACTGAATCGAGGAAGTGACGGTCATGGCTTACCACCAATACAGTATGTTCAAAATTAGAAAGATATTGTTCGAGCCAACCTACCGTTTCCAGGTCGAGGTCGTTGGTAGGTTCGTCCAGCAGCAGGTTGTCCGGTTGTCCGAAAAGGGCCCTTGCCAGCAATACGCGTACCTTTTGTTTACCGCTCAGGTCTTTCATCATGCTGTCGTGTAGCGTCTCTTTGATGCCCAATCCGCTTAGCAGGCTGGCGGCGTCGCTCTCGGCGTTCCAGCCTTCCATTTCGGCAAACTTTTCTTCCAGTTCGGATACACGGATGCCGTCGGCGTCGCTGAAGTCGGGTTTGGCATACAGCTCGTTCTTTTCATTCATGATAGCCCATAGCTCCCGATGCCCCATTAATACGGTGTTTAATACCGTAAACTCGTCAAAAGCAAAGTGATCCTGGCTTAATACAGAGAGGCGTTCGCCCGGCCCCATAGCGATCGTTCCCCGGGTAGGGTCTTTTTCGCCGCTGATTATTTTAAGGAACGTAGATTTACCCGCTCCGTTCGCTCCAATAATTCCATAACAATTGCCGGGTGTGAACTTCATATTCACATCCTGAAATAAAATACGTTTTCCGAACTGTAAGTCCAGATTGTTGACCATTATCATAACTATTAATACCTGTTAAATTGCAAATAAGTGTGCAAATGTACGAAAATAAGCCTA
>JAISCM010000163.1 GCA_031265595.1 Tannerellaceae bacterium | reverse complement strand
TTTCCCCGTGCTGATGCTTGTCTCCTTTATAGGCTGTATAGCAGGAACATTGGCCACGAAGCCCACCGACGAAGAAACGCTGATAAACTTCTATTTCCGCGTTCGCCCCTGGGGATTCTGGCAGCCCATTGCCCGTAAAGCCATCGCCCGCTATCCCGAAGTGAAAAGAAATATGAACTTTAAGCGCGATATGTTCAACGTGGGGATAGGCATTATATGGCAATCCTGCCTTACCATCATCCCCATGTACATTGTAATAAAAGAAGGATTCCCGCTCCTTACCTCCGTCCTGATACTGGGTATTACCACCCTGATCCTAAAGAAGAACTGGTACGACAAGATGAACCGGGAAGAAAACGAATACGACGCCCTGATGGCTAAAATAAATTCAGAAGAAAAGAAATCATGAAAGACTTGACGATTAAAGGCGACGCTCTCCCTTATATGCCTTGGGAAGAACGTCCGGCAGGTTGTAAGGATGTGATATGGAGGTATACGCAGAATCCCGTTATCCCCCGTAATATCATACCAACCTCGAATAGTGTGTTTAACAGCGCCGTTGTCCCGTTCAAAGACGGCTTTGCCGGCGTATTCCGCTGCGACGATACCAACCGGCGGATGCGCTTGCACGCAGGCTTCAGCAAAGACGCGATCAACTGGGAAATCAAGGAAACAAAAATAGCGTTCGACTGCGACGACCCGGAGGTAGGCCAGTGGGTATACGGATACGACCCACGCGTATGCTTCATCGGAGACAGGTATTATATCACCTGGTGTAACGGCTATCACGGCCCGACCATCGGCGTAGCCTACACCTTCGACTTTGAAACATTCCATCAGTTAGAAAATGCCTATCTCCCGTTCAACAGGAACGGCGTACTCTTCCCCCGTAAAATAAACGGCCGCTACGCCATGCTAAGCCGGCCGAGCGACAATGGGCATACCCCCTTCGGAGACATCTTCTACAGCGAATCGCCCGACTTATGCTTCTGGGGAAAGCATCGCCACGTAATGTCTCCCGCCCCCTTTGAAGACAGCGCCTGGCAAAGCATGAAGATAGGAGCCGGCCCCATCCCGGTTGAAACGTCTGAAGGCTGGCTACTCATCTACCACGGCGTATTGCTCTCCTGCAACGGATACGTATACAGCATGGGCGCCGCTATCCTGGATCTGGAAGAACCCTGGAAAGTAAAGTTCCGCTCAGGCCCCTACCTGCTATCCCCCCAGCAAACGTATGAATGTGTAGGAGACGTACAAAACGTAGTATTCCCCTGCGCCGCCCTCCACGACCCGTCAACACGCCGGATCGCCCTCTACTACGGCTGCGCCGATACAGTAACCGGCCTCGCCTTCGGCTATATCGATGAAATAATAACATTCACCCAAAAACATTCCATCATCTGATACGATAAAAAGAAAAATACACTTGTGTAATTAAAAAAGATTGGTTTACTTTGCAGTCGCAAAAAGAGACACGGCCTCCGTATCTCAAACGGTTCCTTGGCCGAGTGGCTAGGCACCGGTCTGCAAAACCGTCTACGGCGGTTCGAATCCGCCAGGAACCTCTTTCATAACGCAAAAGGATTAGAAAGTTACTTTCTAATCCTTTTTGTTTTTTTAGACAGCTACTTTTACTACCCACGTTTCACCTTTCACCAAGGGCTGAAAACCCTTTTCCCAAGCGAGTTTGAGGGTGAAACATGCACGTTCCACCAGCCGTAATTTCGTTTCACTCGGCCCGCCTCCTTCCACCGGTGTTGGGAGGGCAAAAGTGGCACGGCCGCCGGAGGTGGAAGCAGAATGGATGGGTGAAAGGTGTACGTTTCACCCTACTTTCCGCTCTGGGAGCGGGTTTCAAGAGGGTGGTGAAAGGTGGAACGTACCTTGTAAAAGTAGTCTGAGTAGGTATCACCATGTAAGGAGTTAAGCGATGTCTTTCAGCTTTCAGCCCGCTTGTAAACAACTGTATATAAGCTTCTTTGGCTGAAAGGAGTATCTTTCAGCTTCCTTTCAGCCAAGAAATCACAGAGGGGGGCGAAAGGAAAAAAAGTCTTCGCGAAGTCTTTTATTTTTGGTCCGTACCACATATAACTAAACCGATAGTCGGGAGTAAGGACTGAATTTCGGAGAGGTCGCATTCTTTTTTCAAAAAGATCGCATCCTTTTGGAAAATGGTAGGTATGAATTTTTTTGTGCTAAGTGGCGGTATATGCAAATACAAAATATAGAATGTCATTTTTGTAAATAATCCCATTCTGCTTTCTGTTTGGGAAGACAATAAAAAAACACCTCCAAAGTTTCATAATTATGAAACTTTGGATTATTTTTGCCACATGAAAAGGAAAGTAATAGCATTCGATCGATATTATAACGATTTTATCTCTTCGCTTACAGAGAAAGAAGTGGTGAAAGTGAAATACATTCTGTCACTTCTTGAAACCGAAGAGCGTCTGCCTACGAAATTCATTAAACTAATACGGGACGGATTATACGAGATCCGCGTCAACTACAATAATAACATCTATCGTATCTTCTTTATTTTTGACGAAGGGCAAATAGTGGTATTGTTTAATGGATTCCAGAAGAAAACACAGAAAATACCTGTTTCAGAAATAGAAAAAGCAATAAAAATCATGGAGGAATATTATGAGCACAAAAGACAACATGCTGACTGATATAAGTGCAGAACTTGAAAAGGAGTTTGGCGCACACGGAACGCCTGAACGGGAAAAGTTTGATGAAGAAGCATACGCTTTCTATACCGGGCTAATATTACATGAAGCAAGAAAAGAGGTTAAAGTAACTCAAGCAGAGCTTGCTAAAAGAATAAATAGCACAAAGTCGTACATATCCCGCATAGAAAAAGGTTCTATCAATCCCAGCGTGGGTACATTCTACCGGATTATGAATGCCCTCGGTTTAAAGATTGAAATAGTTAAACCCATTGCCTGAAAAATGTGATTAGTGAGCGAGAGTTGACAGAATTGTACTATCTTTGTAAAATATCACAGCCGTAATTATTACGGCTGTGATATTATAAAAGAGATCCGACATGAAGTTTTATAATCGTGAAACAGAATTGGAAGCATTGAG
>JAISCM010000138.1 GCA_031265595.1 Tannerellaceae bacterium | reverse complement strand
ATGGATAACCCCGGGCGAAGCCCGGGGTAGGAACGGGCACCCTCTATCTGAACTGCGCAAGCAGTTCAACTCACTACGGAGTTGAGAAAGATAGGAAGAGGCCGTCTCTACCCCGGGTTACGCCCGGGGTTATCAAACTTTAACGCCTTACGGCGTAGCCGCAATGCACAAAACTATCCCGCGTGGAGTATGGTGATTTCTGCCTACGGGCATTATGATGACAAATAAAGAGACCTCTACTTAACTACTTTAACTCCTTAACTCCTTTGACTACTTTTTTGTATATCCATGATTAATTTGTAGTTTTGGCAGGTAAAGAAGAATTGTATGAAAAAGAATGACTGGAAAGACAGGTTGGGCGTAATGTATTCTACGAATCCTGAATTTCAATATCGTATGGAAGAGGTAGAAGCGGAGGGGGATACGCTTCCGAAGGAGAAACAGCTCTTGCGTATTTCGCTGGATAAGCGAAACCGGGGGGGGAAGGTTGTTACCCTCGTCACCGGCTTTCGTGGGACGGCTGATGACCTGGCGGCTTTGGGTAAATGCCTGAAAGTAAAATGCGGGGTAGGAGGGTCGGCCAAAGATGGCGAGATCATCGTGCAGGGAGACCTGCGCACGAAGGTACTGGAGATATTGCAGAAAGAAGGATATGCCAAAAGCCGGATAATCTGACCCCTCTATGCTGACGATCTACAGAGCTTCTGCCGGAGCGGGAAAAACATATAAGCTGACGGGCGAATACCTGAAATTGCTGTTCGGCAAAGAGATGGCTTACCGCCGGATCCTGGCTGTTACCTTTACCAATAAGGCTACCGACGAGATGAAGGGGCGTATCATAGAGGAGCTCTATTGTCTGGCCTCGGGGCAAAAGTCTGGCTACGTAGCCCTCTTGCAGGAGGCGTATGGATACGACGAGGCTTTCATCCGGGCGAAAGCCAGGAAGATACTGATCACGATATTGCATGATTATGCCGCATTTAATGTGAGTACGATCGACCGCTTCTTTCAGCAGACCATGCGCGCCTTTACCCGCGAGATAGGCTTGCAAGGCGGCTATGGCATTGAGATGGATCAGGAGTTGGTATTGACCGAGGCCATTGACAACCTATTGGCCGGCCTGGACAAACCGGAGAGTAAGGAGCTGCTGGGCTGGCTGCTTCGCTTTGCCGGAGACAAGATAGAATCGGGGGGCGAATGGAGCCTGCGCCGCGATATAATGGGCCTTAGCCGCGAGGTGTTTAAAGAAAGCTATAAGGCGTATGCCGGCGAGGTAACTAAAGACATTGCCGATAAGCAGGCGCTTGAAAAGTATAAAGACGAGCTGTATGCTATCATCCGCTCTACGGAAAACGAGATCAAACGGATCGGCGAAAAGGGGATGGGGCTACTAAGGCAGTATGCCCTGCAACCGGCCGACTTTAAGGGCGGAAGCAACTCGCCGCTGAAGCATTTTGAAAAGTATGCAGCCGGCGAGATGAAAGAACCTACCGCCACCTTTCTGAACCTGGCCGATAACGTAGAGGCCTGCTATACGAAAACTACGCCGGCAGGCAAAGTGCAACTGATCGCCTGCGTCTTCCATGATGGGTTGAACGCCTGTGTAAAAGAGGTCGCTTTGTTCTTTAGCAACCTGACGGCCTATCATACCGCGAAGGAAATAGCCCGCTTTTATTATGTGCTGGGTATACTGAACGACGTATCGGCCCAGATAGCGGCCTACCGCGAAGAGAAAAACATCCTGCTCATTGCCGACACCACCGAATTGCTCAACAAAGTGATAGACGGCAGCGACACCCCCTTTATCTACGAGAAAACGGGTACGCATATAGACCATTATATGATAGATGAGTTTCAAGACACCAGCAAGATGCAATGGAATAACTTCCGCCCGCTTATACAAGAGAGCCTCGCCCACAATAACCGGAGCCTGATCGTAGGCGATGTGAAGCAAAGCATCTACCGCTTTCGCAACTCCGACTGGAAGCTGCTGGACGAACAGGTAACAAAAGACTTTGCCCCCGAACAGATAGCGGAAGAAACGCTGCTGGAGAACTGGCGCAGCTTCCGCCACATCGTAACGTTTAATAACGGGCTGTTCGATATAGCGCCCGGTATTTTGCAATTGATCTATAATGAAGCCTTGGAGACGTCTTCCCTTTCGGAAGAAAAACAGGAGGCTTTCCGGCAGAAGATCATGTCGGTCTATGCCGGTAGCAGCCAATTGATCCCCCCTGCCTTTCAGACGAAAGAAGGGTATGTGAAAATAGAGTTTCTGCCGGGCGGCGAAGATACAGGCTGGAAAGACGACGCCCTGCTGCGCCTGCCTGCTACGCTGGAGCAATTGCAAGACAACGGCTATGCGCTGAAAGATATAGCCATCCTGACGCGTACGAACCTGGAAGCGGCCATGGTGGCGGATACGCTGCTTACGTATAAGGAAGAGCATCCGTCCGGACGCTATAAATATGATATTATCTCAGACGAGGCGCTGTTTGTGAGCAGTTCGCAGGCCGTCCGTTTTCTGGTAGTACTTCTACGTCATTTAAAGAACCCCGACGAGCCGGCCGGCAAGCGGATAGCCGTCTTCTCCTACGCCATTATGTGCGGCAATACAGACGATACGGCTACCGTTACGGAATTTCCTTCTTTTATTGCAAAGGAGCTGCATGCGCTTTCGCGCCAATCGCCATACGAACTGACGGAAGGGCTGTTTCGCCTGTTCGCCGCTTATTTCCCTGCAAACGAACAGGTGTTTATCCAGGCCTTCTTTGATATGATACTGGAGTATGCACAGAAAGAAAGCGCCGATTTAAACCGTTTTCTTGATTGGTGGGATGAAACGGGTTGCCGCCGGGCGATTGCTACCCCCGAAGGGCAGAATGCCGTCCGCATCCTTACCGTTCATAAATCGAAAGGGTTAGGATTCAGGGTAGTCATCATCCCCTTTGGCGATTGGGAGATAGACCATAAGCCCACCAAGCAGGTAGTGATGTGGTGTAAGCCCCACGAAGCGCCCTTCAATCAATTACACCTGACGCCGGTACGCTACGGGCCAAAGCTGGCGAAGACGATCTTTGCCAACGATTATTTTGAAGAGCGGCTGCATGCCTGTATTGATAATCTGAATACCTTGTATGTGGCGTTTACCCGCGCCAAAGAAGAACTGATCGTATTTGCCCCCCGCCCGCAGAAGATCCATGAACAGACGGGAAAGGCCGAAAAGGTCAATTCCATAGCCGCCCTGCTTTGGGAAGGGCTGTGTGAAAGCGAACGTTTTGCCTTCGATACGGCGTCGGGCCTGTTTGAGATGGGAAGCCCTTGCCGCCCGGCCGGAGGCGAAAAAGAAAAACAAACGGAAGAAATAGGTATGGGGGCCCTCTTCTCGGTCTCTCCCGACGAACGGCTGCAACTGCGCCTGCATGG
>JAISCM010000069.1 GCA_031265595.1 Tannerellaceae bacterium | reverse complement strand
GGCACGAACAGAAGCTACAGCCCTGTAAAAGACAACTTCAGGAAAGCGTTCAATAAAGGCTTCAATACGAATACCAACGTAGCCATCACCGGAGGCAACGACCGGACAACGTTCTATACGTCTATGTCGTTCAGGCATGCTACCGGTATTCTGCCGAATAACGAATTTCAACGCCTCTCGTTCTTAGGAAAAGCTTCTCACAAGATCACCGATAAAGTGAGGATAGACGTCAGCATGGCTTTTGCTAATTCCACACCTAAAAACCCGCTGAGGAACATCGGTGAAAAGTTTGTAGACAGAACCTGGGGGCGTGCGTATGACCCTTCGCTGAAGAAGAAATACCTGGGAGCGCACGGCGGCCTGGCACAAAACAACTATGGCGACGAGTATGGCAACATACCGGGCAGGGCTGTATGGTTTCAGATATATGAAAATGAAGACATACAGAAAGAAACTTCTGTACGCCCGACTGTAAAGCTGGAAATCGACTTATTGGATTGGTTAACATTCAATGTAGAAGGAAACTATAACTACTATTACACCCGCCGGGAGTTAAAAGAAAAAGGACAGGGATATGCCGGCGAAGGGGGTAAATATGAAATGAACCTGAAAGCAAAGGAACAAACCAATCTGAATGCAAACCTGCTCGTAAATAAATCGTTTGGCGACTGGGCATTCAACGGATTCCTGCGCGGCGAATATTATAATAACTTCCAGCAGAGGCAAGACATGAATACCGAAGGTGGATTGATCGTCCCCAACCAGTTTTTCATTACCAACTCTAAGAATACGCCTACGTATACAGCCAAAATAGAAGGCACAAAACGTATCTTATCTATCGCATTTCAGGCAGGGGTAAGCTGGAGAGACCAACTCTTCGTAGACGTCACCGGACGTAATGACTGGTCGTCGTCTCTGATCTATAGCGACCAACATGGGAATTATTCATTCTTCTACCCTTCCATCAGCGGCTCGTGGTTACTTACCAATACGTTCAGGGAGCAATTGCCCGAATGGGTCTCTTTTGCCAAGCTGCGCGGTTCGTGGGCGCAGGTGGGTAACGATACGGATCCTTACATTATTAATACGGCTTACGACCTGAATACATCCAAAACGTCAGCGGGAAGTTCTTACTACGGATTGAGGCTGCCGGTATCCACTTACGATACCAACCTGAAGCCGGAGCGCAAAAATGCGTGGGAAATAGGCGCTGACTGGCGCTTTATAAACAATCGCTTCGGGGTAGACTTTACGTATTATAAAGAAAACACCAAAGACCAGATCATGAAAATCGCCGTTCCTTACCAGTCTGGGATTACCGAACAGTTGATCAATGCCGGTAACATCCAGAACCAGGGGATTGAATTAGCTGTCAACCTGATACCGGTACGGACAAACGATCTGGAATGGAGCATTGATCTGACCTATACGAAGAACAACAACAAAATCATCTCTCTTCATAAAAACGTAGCCGACTTCATCCGTCTGGAAGGAGACCAGGCGTATGGCAACTACCGCATCGCATCCGTAGCCAAGGTAGGCTCGTCTTTCGGCACATTGATGAGCGACAGCTACTATAAGACCGACAAATCTTCCGGCCTGCCGATGTTGGTATGGATAGACGACGCCCGCCGTTCGCACTATTTGCGCAACGAAGCCGAGATTGTAGAAATCGGCCCCAGTATCCCCGACTTCTTAGGGTCTTTCTCTACCGGCCTGCGTTACAAAAACTGGTCGCTGAACGTTTCTTTAGACATGCGCTTCGGCGGATATATTGCATCCTACAACTCCCGCTACGGAGCGGCTTATGGATATACGGAAAACTCATTGAAAGGAGCGCCCGGACATGGCGGAGTAACCTGGACGTCCAAATATGACGGACTGGTTTATCACGACGGGGTAATTCCCGAAGGTATCATCCCTGCCGGAACGAATATCAAACAGGCGGATGCCACCTACTACACCGTAGGCAGCGGAGGCATATCCACCGCCGGGGAATCGTATCAGGAATTGATAAACAAAGGCGTAGTAGAACCCACGCACGCCGCCGCCTGGAATTACAGAAACAACGCCTGGACAATGGCCGGACGCGACTACGGCGTAATATCCGACAACTGGGTAAAGAAGCTCAACTACATAGCGCTGCGCGACGTATCCATAAGCTATATCATGCCGCAAACGATCTGCCGCAAAGTAAGCGCTAAGAACATGACGCTCACCCTGGCCGGGCATAATTTAGGCTATCTGCTGAATACCATGCCGAGCGGCGAGAATCCCGAATCGGTAAGCGGTACGGCGGCAGCGGAATTCCGTTCCCGTTCTTTCCAGGGGGTTACGTCTAACGTTACATTTAATGTAAGCCTTGGTTTCTGATGATTTCGAATACTATAGTACATTTAAAACGAGAAAAGATGAAAAAATATAAAATGATAGCAACTGCCGCTTTGGCCGGCGCAACGTTATGCTGCTCAAGCTGCCGGGAAGACTTTGCCGATATAAATCAAGACCCTGCCGCCGTGGTGCAGGGGAACCCTTCCTATCTGTTTGCCCAATCCATTCTTGAATTTGAGCCGTCTGATTACCTCTATTGGTTTTACAACGCGGCGTCTATCTTCCAATGGACGCAAATGGCCGTTCCGTTCGGAGGCGTTACTTCTACCCTGGCGGAGGGCGCTCCGTTACAATCATTCAAAAGCATAGAGGTGCTGAAGTATGTCAATGAACTGAAGTATGTACGTTCGCAGATGACTGAAGAAGAAAGCGCCCGGTACGAACAATATGCGGCCTGCATGGATATTCTGGCTGTTTATATGGGTATCTTCGATTCCGATTTCATTGGCGATATTCCTTATACGGAAGGGGCGAAAGCAATTCATGGCGGAACATTAACGCCGAAGTACGACCGCGTGGAAGACCTGTACAGCCTGTGGCTCACAAGCCTGGATAACGATGTAAAAACATTGACAACGGCTACCGGGCAGGTATTCGAGGCTTCGCAGGATCCTATTTATAAAGGCAATAAGGCAAGCTGGGCGAAGCTGGCTAATTCGTTGAAACTGAAATTGGCCGCCCGTATGATCAATGTAGACAGGGCAAAAGCGCTCCAACTGGCAAGCGAAGTGGCTAATTCTTCCGCCGGCTTTATCAACAGCGAAGGGGAAGATTTCTTATTCAACAAAGCCATCTATAACAGCCTGGCGAAAGAGGGACTGGGCAACAGCTATACATACCACTGGGAGAATGACATCCTTCGCCAATTGGGAGGCTCTAAAACAGTCATTGACTTTATGGTAGACAACAGAGACCCGCGCGTACGCTTCATCTACCGGAAGAACGACTGGAACTCCAGAGTATTGCAAGCGTTCTTTACGGCCGGAAGGCAAGCCGACGTGCCTGCTTACATTATGGAGAACGTAGTATACGAAACAGGCGCCGACGGGAAATATCAATTCAAAGCCTGGAAAGGAGCCGGAGAGCCATGGATTCGTTACCAGGGATTCCCGCTCGATTTTAATGCCGGCCAACAGGCTGCCAGGTTCGGCGACTGGTTTAATTACGGTATCCGGTGCAAATTAGAGAACGTAACGTATTATCCTTTCTCCGAATACCAGAAAGAGATGATCTACGGACGTATCAGCTTTACGCTGCCTGTAGCTCCGGGCGACGCCGTGGTGGAAGACAAGGAACAGGTACCCTGGTGGGGGATGTATATGACAATGGCCGAAACAAACCTCTACCTGGCAGAGTTTGCCCTGTTGGGAGCCAACCTGCCCGAACCGGCCGCATCTTATTACAACCGGGCGCTTGCCGCCTCAGTAAAAGAATACAATTTACTGGCAAAAAACAACAAAATACCTTATTACGGGACAACGTATAATTACGACCCGAACGAAAAAGTAATCGACCTGCAAGAGGGCGAAATAGAAACCATGATGACGAAAGAGGCGTATAAGCTGAGCGGAAACAAAGCAGACGACCTGGAAAAAGTATACGTCCAGCAAATGCTTCACTTCAGCATGCAGCCGGTTGACCAATATACAACGGCCAAACGTTCGGGACTGCCCAAAATAGGTTCCGCCTTATTCAACCGGGTAGATTATACTGCCGACAATATCCCGGTGACGCTGTTCCCTCGCCGCATGGCGCTGAACGCCCCAGCCGAAACCGACCTGATGTATCCCATCTTGATCGAATCATATAAAGCGCAGGGCTACACCGTAGGATCAGGCGTCATCCTGAACGCCGAACGGACATGGCAAGACAAAAACAACCCACAATGGGGAGAAGGCCCCAAAATGTAATACCGCCAACAAACCTGTTTACCAAAAACCGTTGCATACAGTGTATGTAACGGTTTTCTTATACTATTCCCAACAAAAAAACCCTCTAACCGATTGCCGTAATCCAAATATTCGTATATTTGCACCGCAATTGGCCGAAATAGCTCAGTTGGTAGAGCAATTCATTCGTAATGAATAGGTCGCCGGTTCGAGTCCGGCTTTCGGCTCCCTTTCCGCCAATATGCCTCCCC
>JAISCM010000068.1 GCA_031265595.1 Tannerellaceae bacterium | reverse complement strand
CATTTCCCAACCATACCTGTATAATAGCCAACATTAGTAAGTACCTCTGCAATTGTAACACATGAATCATTGAGGCTGCCAAGATATCCATGCCCCATAGTTGATCCGGTCATGTGCCCGACGCCAGCTTCGTGTGGATACAAACCCGTCATCAGACATGCTCTGGTAGGGCAACTTCTGGCAGTATTATAAAATTGTGTAAAACGAATACCTTTTGAAGCAAGTTGGTCTAAATTCGGGGTACTAATTTCTCCTCCATAGCAACCTATATCAGAATATCCCATATCGTCTGCCATAATAAGTAGTATATTGGGTTTATTATTATTACCCACGTTATTTGTGCAGGATAATAAAGAGGGCAACCCAAAAGAAATTGTTATCAAATATTTATTCATTTTAATAACCCTCATTTTGTATCAGTAAAGGATTTGAGTCCATTACAAACTGCGGAATAGGATATAACTGATGATGACTTTGAACATTGGTATAACCTCGTTGATGGGCAAATTCAACAAACTTACCGTGCCGTATTAAATCTCTACGCCGCTTTTCTTCGGAATAAAACTCCCACCCTCTTTCCTTTAATATATGGTCTTTTAATGATTCCTTTGTGTTAAAGTCCGACAAAATAAGATTCGGCAGTTCTGCTCTGTTCCGAATCAGATTGATCAAATCAACTGCATCTTGGGTTGGACCGTTTAGTTCATTCAACGCTTCTGCTTTTGACAACAGTATATCTGCATATCGGATCACTACACGGTCGTTCCCATGATCGCTTCCGTTGGCATTTGGATCGGGCCAGTATTTCCATGACATGGAATAATCATCACCAAGCATTTGAATTGTTTTATCTTCCGTATCTATATAACTTGTTAAAATAAGGGATCTACGAATATCATTGGGAGCGAATGAATTTACAAAACTATCATATAAACGATAGTCGGAAGCAAAATTCTGCCAATTGTTTTGCCATTCTATTCCGGAGACAGGATCTTTCTTGAAATTAGGTGGTGTTGAAACAGCAATAAATCTATTACCTACATCCGTACTCTGAGAACTTGCCGGACGTACCCAAATCATTTCTTTGTTGCCGTCATTTTCTACCTTAAATATATCCGTATAGACCGGAAACAGTTGATAGTAATTCATCGAGATAACTTCATCAGCCATGTCTACACATTTTTGCCATTGCCTGGTATTCAAATAAAATTTACATAAGAATGATTGGGAAGCGCCATTGTTTGCTCTTCCATAAGCGCTCTCTTTCCCCGGATCGGGCAATATACCGGATATTTCTTTCAACTCAGTTTCTATAAAATTAAGAAGCTCATCTTCTGATGGACGTGGTAACTCAACTGCTTCTTCTGTACTTTTCCTGAGTGGGACAGGGCCGAAAAAGTCCCATAGATAATAATAATTGATTGCCCGTAAGAACCGTGCTTCTGCTAAAATTTTAGCTTTATACTCATCATCGGCATTCACATTTTGAATATTTTCAATTACAATATTGGCATGATTGATAGCCTTATAAGGAATATCGTAAAACCGGGGTAAGTATCCATGGCTTGCATCCCAGGTAAATTGAATGATTTGTATAGCTCGCCCATTTTCCCCGCCACCGGATTGCCATAGAATATCCGTACACATTTCCTGAATGGCATAGCGGTCGTTATCGTTGTAATCAAATAAGTTCGCTGTATAGGCATAGGCTGCAAACAGCACACTTTCTATCCCTTCTTTGTAAGGTAAAAAAGTATTGTTGGACAATTCTGAATCAGGTTTTTCCATTAAATTGCTTTCACAACTCATCATTGCTGAAATGGAAAGTATACTAATTAAAACGAATACATGATATTTATTTTTCATAACTTGAGTTTTTTAAAAACTTAATTTAATACCTAAAGTGAAAATTCGGGGAAGAGGATAAGCGTTGTCACTAACGCCATCAGTAGTATCGATTGACGGGTCTCCTATAAAGTCTGAGATAAAAAGAAGATTTTGTCCTGTCAGATAAATTGTTGCAGCGTTTACAACTCTTCCTCTTTTTATGAAATCGTAAGCTATTTGGAAACTCGACAATTTTATATAGGAAGCATCCATAATAGTATATGAACTTACGCCTGCTTTGTCTCCTAAAATTTTAGGCCTTACAAACGAGGGGTATTTATTGGTAGGATTTTCTGGTGTCCAACGATTTAAGAATGGCTCCGCAATTCTATTCCTTCTGAAATTTATCGGATTAAATGTTTCTGCCACATTTTCATTATATTTCTCTATACCGGAAACTCCTTCAATTACAAAACTTAAATGAAAATCTTTATAACTAAATGAATTAGTCATTCCGTAGGTGAGTTTTGGGAATGAATTACCTAAAATGACCCGGTCGTCTGCTGTTATGATCTTATCCCCGTTTACATCCCTGAATTTATAATCTCCGGGAGCCATATCATCTTTTGTGGCAGAGTAATCGTCATTTACCTGCCAGGTTCCGATTACCTGATATCCATAAAAAGATCGTAAGGGAAGTCCTTTTGTTATTATATTATTGTCTGAAATGATATTTTCAATAGTTCCAATATCAAGGACTTCATTTCTGAGCGTGGTTAAGTTTATATTTGTTTCCCACGTGAATGATTTATTAGTAATATTACGGGTTATAAGAGTGAATTCCCAACCGGTATTCCGCATGCTTCCAACGTTCTGTAGGATATTTGCATACCCTGTTGATTTCGCAACAGGTAGGTTGATAAGCATATCCGATGTCTTTTGGTTGAAGTAATCGACACTCCCTTCGATTCTGTTTTTGAATAGTGAGAAATCGACGCCAATATCTGTTTTGGCTGTTTTTTCCCATTTCAAATCAGGATTCGGTATTCTTGAAGAAGCGGTCGTTGAGGTAAGGTTATTGTTGAAAACTACTTTGGGACCTTCCTGAAACGTATTCAACGATTGATAATTACCTATATTCTGATTTCCTGTTTCTCCCCAACTGGTTCGTAATTTTAAAGAATTAAAAAACGTTATGTTCTCCATGAACTTTTCATTGCTGATTTTCCAACCCAATGCAACCGAGGGGAATATACCGTATTTGTTATTTTTACCGAATCTTGAAGAACCGTCTGCTCTCAACGTTCCTGTAAGCAGATACCGGTCGTATAGTGAGTAGTTGAGCCGGGTAAAAAAAGAATTAAGCGTATAACCCGATTTATTACTGTTCACTTCAGAGAAAAAAGGATCGCCCAGTCCAAGATTATTGGCGCCTGTTGCATCCGATGGGAAATTAGCCGTTGAGCCATTGGAATTGAATGCCGTAAAGTTTTGAATGGTACCTCCAAGCAATGCACTAAGCGAGCTATCCTTCAAATCCTTTTTATAATTCAAATATCCTTCAAGTAAATAACTTGACCGGTTTCCTGTTAATACATTGGCGGTACCTCCTGTTCCTGCACCTAAAAGGGAGAGGCGACTCAGATAGGTTTTCCTGAATTCAGAGGTTGTTTCAACGCCCACATTAATTTTTGCGGATAGTGAAGGAATAATAAAGTATTCAGCAAAGAAGTTACCAATCGTGTTATACCTGTTTGATTTGGAATTAATTCCGTTGGCAATAGATAGAGGATTATCAATGGCAATCCAGTTAGATAATGAATATTTTCCATCCTTATCTGTTACCGGCAATGTAGGGTCATAATTTAATGCGGAGTTAATAACGCCAGCCCATTCATTATATCCCGAACCATACGGGATGTATTTCTCATCTGTATAGGTATTACTGAGCCTGATTCCTAATTTTACACTATTATTTATATTGTGGTCAATATTTACTCTTGCCGTAATGCGATTGAAGTCATTGTTTATAATAACACCCGGTTGCGATAAAAAAGACAATGAAGTCAGATAATTGGTATTTTCACTACCGCCGGAAATGGATAGATTATGATTCGTAACAAAGGAATTTCTGTTAAATATTTCTTCCTGCCAGTCGGTTCCTGTACCATTAAAGGATACTCTTTCTGCATCGGAAGCACCTCCTGCATCAATGATAGCGTTTACGGCATCCATATATTGCTGTGGGCTGAGCAAGGCGTATTTATACGAAGGGCTTTGGATGCCTACAGAAGCATCATAATCGATTGTCAGTTTACCCTTTCTTCCCGTTTTAGTTGTAATAAGCACCACTCCATTAGCAGCTCGCGCACCGTATATTGCCGAAGCTGATGCATCCTTTAGCACTTCAATAGACTCTATATCGTTCGGATTCAGAGTTCCCAAAGGAGAACGGGGAGTGAAACTCCCGGAGAAAAGATTCCCGCCTCCTGATACAACACTGGCATTGTCCATTGGTATTCCATCAATTACATAGAGTGGTGCAGTACCGGCATTGATCGAACTAGCCCCACGAATCGTCATCGATATACCACCGCCAGGCTCTCCCGTATTCTGAATTACCCGGGCTCCTGCTATTTTCCCTTGAAATAATTGTTGTACGTTTGTATTTAAACCCGTATTGAAATCTTCATTTTTTATTGCGCTTACTGCTCCTGTCAGGTCACTTTTCTTTATCGTCCCATATCCAATTGCCACTATTTCCTCTAATCCGATGAGGTCTTCTTGTAGTACGATATTTACAACTGTCTGATTCCCAATTACGACTTCCTGTGTTTTCATTCCCATAAATGAATATTGTAAAACAGCTCCTGTTGGAATATCAGATAATACATATTCACCATTTATATCGGTAACTGTGCCCTGTGAACTTCCTTTTACCACTACAGTAACACCCGGCAATGGGTCATTATAAGAATCGGTAACTTTACCCGTGATTATCCCGGTTTGCCGGGTTTCAGCAGATAGCGTTTTCAGCGTTGTAAGCGCTATTTGATGTCCATCAATTTTATAAACAATGGTTGACCCCTTGAATATTTCATCTAAGATTTCCGGTATTAATTTATCTTTAACTTTGATAGAAACAGTCTTTTGTACATTGACCACGGAGGCATCATATATAAAAAAGAATTCGGAATTTTGCTGAATGTTGTTTAATACATTTTTGATGGTTGCATCTTTGATATCTAACGTTAGATAGGTACTCTGAGAATAGGTATTTACAGCTAATAAATGGAAGTTTATTGCAAATAATGCTAAAACAATTATCCTCATCATTTTAAATGTTTTCAACTTCTGCGCTGATTTTAGCACAGAAATCATTTTGTGATTCTTTTTTTTCATACTTTTGTTTAATTTACTATAATACTTGTGCCGAAGCTTATAATTGGCACATGAATTCTTAAGGGAGGTGTTACCAGCATCTCCTTTTTGATTGATTAACAGATTAGTTCTTCATAGGCAAAATCATTTTATGTTATTTAGGGTGATAGTAAAACTCGATTTCTTCTGTGGGTTCATTATTCCTTTTTATGATCTTGTATTTGATAGGGCAGGAATACTCAATATAGTTCAGTATCTCAGATAAACTCTCCTTATTAAATTTAGCATTGAAAACAGATTTATAAACTTCGGTATCTATTACATGAATATCTACATTGAATTTACGTTCCAGTTGTTCAATAACTTCGCACAGTGGAGTCTCATTAAATAATAAATAACCATCTTTCCAGGAAGCATAATCGGAAGGGCTGATCTTTTCGATAGCAACGTTTTTTGAATGTACATTGTATTGGGCTATTTCACCCGGTTTGAGTTGATAATCGAAAGAGTTGTCATCTGTTCGTAATAATTGAACTTTGCCGGATTCTAATATGATCTGAATTATTTCGTCATCCATATAGGCGTTTACATCAAACGTTGTTCCAAGAACTTTAATTCTTAAATCTTTACATGCTACAATTAAGGGATTATCATTCTCCTTTTTTACTTCCAGATGCGCCTGTCCATCAAGAATTAAATCCCTGTTTGTTATAGCAAAACGGTTGTTATATGTCATGGTAGTTCCAGAGTTCAACCATATTACTGAGCTATCCGGTAATATGATTTTTGATATCTGGCCATAATCTGCAATTACAGTTGTATATTTTACTTCTTCAAAGAAGCGGGTTTGCTTATTTAAGTTAATAAATAGTAGAGAGGATCCGATAATGGCAATAAGAACAGCCACATAACGAATAAATGGATTTATTCTCAAATTAGGATGAAAAGACTTTCTGTGGATTCTTCTTTGTAGTTCAATGTATGTTCTTTCCATTTCATACTGATTCATTTTCTTTGTAGAGGAAAAAAGAGCCCACACAGCCTTTATTTTGTAGAATTCCTTTTTGGATTCCACGTTCGTACTGATTTCCGAAAGAATTTTCTTCTTGTCTTCAGAATCCAGATCCCCTGTTACCAGATTTACTATGTTTTCGATACTATTCATAATTGACATGCTATAGTTATATTGCACGAATAGTCATTTACCCTTGCTGCAAATTTATTTTTTTTCGGAAATGATCAAAATAGTTGTATGTATCTAACGAATAAACAAATAAAAGACAAGTGGCAAATAATCCCTCAGCGTATATTTGAATAGTTTCAAACTTCTCGTAATATGCCCTTCTACTGTTTTTACAGAAATATTGAGCTCCGTTGCTATTTCAGCATTTTTCATTCCTTTAAAACGGCTAAGCTCAAATACTTTTCTACATTGCGGTGGCAGTTGATCAAGAGTTTCTTCTATAATTTTTTCTATTTCTTTGAAAGTAAAGGTTGAAATGTCGATTTTATTCAATGCCTCATAATTCAATTCCATCTCAGATAATTCTAAACTTTTGGAAACAAATAGTTTTTCACGATACTTTTTATCACGTAATTTATATAAACAGTTATTTTTGGCGACAGAAAATAGGTAAGAAGAAAGGTTTGTATCATCTTTTAGATTTTTTCTTTTCTCCCATAGTACAAAGAAAGTATCCTGAATAATGTTTTCAACAATATCTTTTTGAGGGATAAACTCAAAAATGAAGTAATACAGCCTTGGATAGTATTTATTGTAAACAACCTTAAAAGCTGCTTCATCTCCATTTTTTATTCTTTCAAAGTATTGTATATCAATTTCATTCATTGGATAAGGCAACTGCGTTTATTTCCTGATAGCAATACGGTCTACCGGCTTTCCGTCGAGGCCAATGATATCCAGTACCAGCTCGTTCCGGGTTATTTTCCCTTTTATTACGGCTTCGTTTCCATTGGCCAGGAGGGGGAATTTAACCTGTTCGCCGGCTTCTTTTTTAATGTGTTGGTGTAGATGTCCGCATAGCATAATGTCTATCTGGGCGTCGTTTAGCAGGGGGACGAATTTATTCAGCACTTCCTGTTCGCCATGCCATCCGCCGAAGGGGGGTATATGGCAGATCACTACTTTAAACGGCGCTTCGGTAAATTCTTTTTGTTTGAGGGCTTCTTTGAGCCAGTTCGCTTCCTGTGTGCGGTAGTCATCGTATACGGTAATCCCGCTGTATTCAATATCGGTATCGGGTTTGTCTTCTCCGCTGTCCAATACTACAAAGCAAACGGGGCCTTGCCTTACCAGAAAATACAATTCGGGGTTCAGCGGAGAGAAATAGTCTTGAAATTTCGTGGCAAACGGGCCGCGCGTTTCATGGTTGCCCCGGCAATAATACATGGGTATTTCCTTGGCAAACGTTTCTACGCCTGTGTCCATAAAGCCATCGAACAGCCCCTGTTCGTTATTCATAGACGATACCATGTCGCCATTAAAGAAGACAAGGTCGTTTAGGGTAGGTTTGGCTATTTCCAGCAGCGTTTTCATCATATCGCTCCGTCCGTGGATGTCGTTTATTACGGTAAACGTCATATCCTTTTTCGTGTGGTCATTTGTTGTAAACGATAGGGGGCCTGTCTGGTAGGCAGCGGTGGAAGCTACTTTTCCATAGAATATCTGGTGGCCTTGCCTGCCGGTTACTTCTTGCGAGAAGACGCGATACCGGTACCTGGTTCCCGGCTTCAGGCCGGTCAGTTTAACGGTGTGGATCGTACCCTCCAGCTTCACTCCGTTTTTAGCGGCAAAGTACTTGGGGCGTTCAATCAGATAAAAGTGCGTACCATCATCCGGCGCCACTTCTACCCAGGATATGGCGCCCTTGTTTGTCAGCCAGGCGATCGTTACTTCGTTGTCGCTCATGTTTTGCAGATAAGGCCCGTGCGTGATCTTTATATCTTCTTGCGCCCCTGCGGAACCGGTACAGAGATAAATAAGGAGGATCAGTAATCCGAAAGTTTTGTGTTTCATATCATTTGTCTTTATGTAGTTTCGTGTAGAGAAGCTGTAATACGTTCAGGCGGGTTGTTTTGCCTGCTTCTATCTGTTCGTGTAAGGGTTGTTTGCTTAGTAACTGCCATTGAATTAGTGTTTCATTATCTATGGGGTCTTGCAGCCTGGCTTCCCAACCGGGCAGGTAGCCTCTTACGCCCATGTATTGTACGAGGGGGAAGTCGGGGCTGGTGTATTCCACATCTTTGAAATACATTAAGGTGGCTTTTTGCCGGATCAATAGCTCCTGCAATTTAGATAGCGAGACGTTCTGTACCTTCACCTGTTCGTCTATGGCAATAGACGATGCCACTCCCGCAGCCTGCCCTAATGCCATCCAGCAAGGTTCCATGCGAAGCGTTGAGAAGCCGATGTGCGATCCTGATACCGGTACCGGGAATAATAGGTTGTCTACCTCCCTGGACACCATCACTTCGTATGGCACGGTATATACCGCCGCAGGGTAACTAAGGAATCCGTCCAGATGCACCCGCCCTGCTTCTCTTTTGCGGACAGCATGCGAATCTAAAGCGTAATGGCCGGCCGTGATACTGCTTTGATGGATAGGAGGCCGGCTTCCGGTCTGTACAGGGATGGCGTCGTTGGCCGTAAAGAAGTAAAGCCCCTCGAAGCGCCGTCCTTCCCTTACGTATACCTGCCGGGGGAAATGTCCGTTGTCGGCATATTCGTCTTTGGCCAATCCCCATGCTTTCGCTTCTTTGCGGAAGTTGGCGGGGAGCTCCGGATCGTTCTGTGCAAACCAGAAGAGGCCTTCGATATACGCGCGAAGGCGGTTGGCAAACCGGTCTCTCCATTCCCACGACGAGGTGGGCCAGGGCCAGTTCTCTTCGGGAAGGTCGGTAGATATAAAGGCGTCGTGCTGATTGTTGGCGTCGGTCTTTTGGTTGGGGACGTATACGATATTGGTGATTTTGTGGATCGCCCACCTGTCGCCCGGTATCATCGAAGGGTTGCCCGCTTTTATATGGCGGCGGTTCTCTTCCATCATGGCGGGCGTTACGTCTTTGAAGAGGATGTTGGTGTTACGCCCCGTCCACACATCTTCTATGAGGGAGGCGAACTCCTCCCGGTTATAGTTGGCCGGCTTCTGAATCGCCACCCTGTTCTCCGGGTTATCGGTTAAGCACAAGCGGTAGTTGTACGATTGCACGGCATTATCAGCCTGGAAGGTACTTCCGGCAGCTTCCTCTCCGCTCCAATACTTATAGACGCGGCCGGCGCCGGGTTCGTTAAATTCTTCTTTGCCTTCCCGTCCGGTGCGAAAGGGTACGTTAGCTGCCGCCCCGAGGTCGCCTTCGTAGGTGGCGTCAATGAATAGTTTGCCGGTATACTCCTCCGTTTCGCCTGTTGTGCGGTTCAGGATACATATCTTCTCAATCCGGTTGTTGCGGAGTACGATGTTTTCCTTCTCGGCATCGAATTGGCGCATCTTCAGGATGGTGATCTTATCGCCTTGCTCCGCCAACATATCGTCAAAGACCCTGGCGGCAACCGACGGTTCAAAGTGATACCCATCGCTGCAAACCTTCACCTGTTCCGAATCCACGCCGTAGGTATCGATATAATACTGTTTCACCCTATCTACAAACTCACGGAATAAGCCCGTAGTAGCAGCGCGGGTAGCAATATCCGTAGCGCCCAACCCATTAGCCGGAAGTCCGCCGATATGACCGGTACGTTCCAAAATAACCGACCGCTTCCCCAGCCGCGCCGCCGAAATAGCCGTCATCAACCCTCCGGGATTCCCCCCAACAATAACCAGGTCGAAACTGCCCTGCCCCCCCACAAACGAAGCGCAGCAAAGGAACAGCAAACAGAGTGTAGATAATTTCGTTTTCATAAATGTATAATAGTAAGAACGATTAGTATATTCAAGAGGTGAAGATACGAAATAGTCCCGATATTACACGCATTATTTGTTTCCAAAAAGATTATTGACTTTTGCATGCAATCACACTACGATTGCGTTACGATCACATTACCGTCACATTAGATATTGTTGATTATAAGAGGATTGAAAATGGAATATACCCCTATAGTCACATTACCGTCACATTAAATTAGCCCCAGTACGGTAAATATTTTGAAAACTGATTGCATCAAGGTTTTAACACGGGTCTAAAGAATGTTAATCCTTATGGCAAGGCTGTTTTATGCTGATGCCTGGGAGTGGCGCAGTTGATGTCATAGAAATAATAGAGAGGATTGCACCTTTCTGTTGGTCGACGGCTGTCGACTAATTAACCGACGGCCGTCGACCAATTGGTCGACGGCCGTCGGTTATTTGGCCGACAGCCGTCGGCCAACGATTTCATGCCGTATTTATTCAACTATCTTTCCTAATCTTCCTGTCTCTCTATGCAAATCCGGAGAATATTTTGCTTATTTCACAAGGGTTCTTAAAGGATGGGAAACTTCAGTCAATAAGCAAACCGCGCATAATGGACTTGAAAAGTCGGATTTTCATAACCGTAGGTCATCTACCTGCGGAAAGAAATCCTTCCCTGCTCATTGCCTGAAAGGCAAGACTGTGAGTTGAGTCCTGCCTTCCGCAGCCGCAGGTCGATGACCTACGGTTATGAAAATATCGCCCTTTCGGGCTGTGTCTGACGGGGAGTATAACTGATTTCCGAAAATTGTAAAAGAAAAACACGTATCTTTGCTTCTGTGAAAGAGCTAATCCATAATATTACATATATGAACAGACAAGAAATACTAAAAATGCTCCAGTATGCAGAACAAGAAGCTGTATATTCGTTTATATCGGCTTATGCTGAATCGAATGCGGAGTTTTGCAAACAATTAAAAGCGGCCATCATGCCCGGAAAAGGAGATGATTTAGATAGAGAGGCCTCGCGGGCGAGAGCGGAGAGTTGTTTCGACTTTGAAAGAGGACGGGGTTGGCGAGGAGGACATTACGATTTCTATCAGGCCGCTTACGACGCCGCGAGCGAATTGGACGCCATGCTGTCGGACGCCGATTATCTCATAGAACAGGGAGAATATGCTCCGGCAGCGGGGATAGCCATGTCGGTCGCCGAGGTTATCCCGCGTAATTATGATAATGTAGATGATTCGAGCGGCTCCCTCGGACAGACGTTCGATATGGCAACGGAATGTATCGTTGCGATACTACACGGCAAACAGATCCCTAAAAAACTGAAAGAGGAAATATACGAGTGGGTAAGACAGGAAATGGGTAACTCCCTTTATTCCGATTATTGTTGCGATAGCTTGAACGATGTGTATGATGCCGCCTGCGAAGAGCTTGGCGAAACAGAAGATGTGCTTGCCGATCTTGACAGGCAGATAGAGGAAGCCAGTGATTATCAAAAAAAAACGATCGTTTTGCGGAAAATCAAATTCATGCAATCCCGGGATTTAGATACGCATGCCTTTATAGAGAAATATCTCGAAATGAATGCTGTCCGAAAGATACGCTTCGCTCAACTAATGGAATCCGGCCTGTACGATGAGGCGTTGGCCCTGGCCCGGAAAGGAATAGAGATAGCAAATGTGCAAAATCATCCGGGAATAGTAAGCGATTGGGAAGAATCAATGCTCGAAATATACCTGAAGCAAGGAGATGTGAAAAACATATTGCTCCTGGCAGAAAAAATACTTTACGAAAGTTATTACGAAAGCGATAAATATTATCAAATCGTGAAAACACACACGAACCCCACTGATTGGACTGATACGGTGGAGAGGATACTTGCCTCATTTGAGAACTCTACTCATTTCAGTAGCTTTGCAGCGAATGTAATGGTAGAGCATCAAATGTGGAAACGTCTGTTTACCCATTGTAAAAAGGGAGATACGATCGCCGTTGCCATAGAGCAATATGAGCCCCATTTAAAACCATATTTCGAGAAAGAGATATTGGCTATTTACCACGAATATGTAGAGACGCAAGCTTTAGTAGCTAATTCTTCTGCCTATGATTGTGTAGCCCAGATGTTGAAACGCATGAGAACTTTTGATGGAGGTAATGTAGTGGTCAATCAATTACTCCAAAAATATAGAGATACATACAAACGAAGGAGAAACATGATGGCCGCATTGAATGATGTGTGAAAAGATTCCGTTTAACGCCTTGCCTATCCTTGGGAAAAAAGGATTATCTTTGCCCGGCAAAAGAAGATAGAACTCGCGTTCTTTGCCGTATTCTTCGGTAATGCGAGATTTTTTCCTTATTTTTGTCAATTCCTTCAGGGTGTAAGCTTCGTAGGGAGACAGTGTTGTTGGTATTTTAATTATAAGAGTAAGAAAAAGAGTTATGGAAATTGCGAGCAAGTATAATCCCACGGATGTAGAGGGGAAATGGTATCAGTATTGGTTGGAGAACGGTTTTTTCAGGTCTGTGCCTGATGGCCGCGAGCCGTATACAATCGTTATACCGCCGCCTAACGTCACCGGCGTGCTACACATGGGGCACATGCTCAACAATACCATTCAGGATATACTTGTACGACGGGCGCGCATGCTGGGTAAGAATGCTTGCTGGGTGCCCGGAACCGACCATGCGTCTATCGCTACAGAAGCGAAAGTGGTGGCCAAGCTTGCCGGAGAAGGTATTGGCAAGAATGACCTGGCGCGCGAACAATTCCTCGGGCATGCCTGGGAATGGACGCATAAGCATGGCGGCATCATCCTTGAACAATTAAAGAAACTGGGCGCGTCGTGCGATTGGGACAGGACGTGCTTTACGATGGATGAAGCGCGTTCCGAGAGCGTCATCAAAGTATTTTGCGATCTGTACAACAAGGGGTTGATTTACCGGGGCGTACGGATGGTGAACTGGGATCCGGCCGCCCGGACGGCTATTTCGGACGAAGAGGTGATCCATAAAGAAGAGCACGGAAAGCTATATTATATAAGGTACGAGGTGGAAGGCGAAGACGGATATGCGGTGATTGCCACTACCCGTCCGGAAACGATCTTCGGCGACGTAGCCGTCTGCATCCATCCTGACGACCCGAAGACGGCGCACCTGAAAGGGAAGAAGGTGATTGTTCCCATCGCGGGCCGGGTTATACCGATTATAGAAGATGAGTACGTAGACAGGGAGTTCGGGACGGGATTTCTGAAAGTAACCCCGGCGCATGATGTAAACGACTACCTGCTGGGAGAAAAACACCACCTCGAATCAATTGATATTTTCAATGACAATGGTACGTTAAACGCCTACGGCTTGCAGTACGAAGGCATGGATCGCCTGGATGTACGCAGGAAAATAGAAAAAGACCTGGAAGCGGCGGGCCTGATGGAAAAGGCCGAGGCGTACACCAACAGCGTAGGATACTCGGAACGTACCAACGTGCCTATCGAGCCGAAGCTGTCTATGCAGTGGTTTCTTAGGATGGAGAGCCTTGCCAGGCCGGCCTTGGAGGCGGTAGAAAATGATACGATCCAATTTCATCCAGCTAAGTTTAAGAATATGTACCGTCATTGGATGGAGAACATCAAAGACTGGAACATCAGCCGCCAGCTATGGTGGGGGCATCGTATCCCGGCTTATTATTTGCCGGAAGGCGGATTTGTAGTTGCCTTAACTGCGGAAGAAGCCTTGCAGGCAGCGCGGGAGAAAACAGGCGACAACAACCTTCAGCCGGCTGATCTACGGCAAGACGAGGACTGCCTCGATACGTGGTTTTCCTCCTGGCTATGGCCCATTTCCGTATTCGACGGTATTAATCATCCCGATAATAAAGACATCAATTATTATTACCCTACCAATGATTTGGTGACGGCTCCCGAGATTATATTCTTCTGGGTGGCGCGGATGATCATGTCGGGCTATGAATATCGCCATCAGCCTTGTTTTCGTAATGTGTATTTTACAGGTATCGTACGGGATAAGATCGGACAGAAGATGTCTAAATCGTTAGGCAATTCGCCCGACCCGATCGGATTGATGAATACGTATGGGGCCGACGGCGTGCGTATGGGGATGCTCCTCACCTCCCCTGCCGGCAACGATCTGCCTTTCGACGAAAGCTTATGCGAGCAGGGGCGCAACTTCAACAACAAGATATGGAACGCTTTCCGCTTAGTAAAAGGCTGGACGGTAGATGATACGATCCCGCAGCCCGAAGCTTCCGCCATTGCCGTCAGATGGTTTAAGATGCAATTAAGCAAAACCATTGCAGAGATGGACGGCTTATACGATAAATACCGTCTGAACGAGGCGCTGATGACGGTCTACAAACTATTCTGGGACGAGTTTTCTGCCTGGTATCTGGAATTGATCAAACCGGGGTTTGAACAACCCATCGATGCACTTACCTACCAGGCTACGCTCGGCTTCTTTGATTCGCTGCTCAGGCTGCTACATCCGTTCATGCCTTTTATTACGGAAGAACTCTGGCAAGCCCTGGAGCCGCGCGAAAAAGGAGAAAGCATCATGGTATCGCCGGCGCCTCAGCCCCAGCAAACTGATAGCAGCTACCTGGGCGCTTTTGAAATAGTGAAAGAGATCATCGGCGGCGTCCGTACCGTACGTTTACAAAAGAGTATACCGAATAAAGAACCGGTTGCCCTACAGGTATCGGGCGAACACGATAGTTCGTTCAATCCGGTCATTGCAAAAATGTGCAACCTCACAAGCATCGCAAAGGTAGAAGAAAAAGCAGCGGGGGCCGTTTCTTTCTTAGTACGTACCACCGAATACGCCATCCCGTTAGGCAGCCTGATCAATGTAGAAGAAGAGTTAGCCAAACTGGAAGAAGAGCTTACCTACCTGAAAGGATTCCTTCAGTCGGTGATGGTGAAGCTGAACAACGAAAGCTTTGTAAGCAAAGCGCCGGCAAAGGTAATTGAGATGGAACGTAAAAAACAAGCAGATACCGAAAGCAAAATAAAAAGTATAGAAGAAACTATTGTTTCATTAAACAACTAATTATCATGGGAAATACAAGAAGAACCTTTTTCAAGCAAAGTCTGGCCGGCGCCCTTATACTCGGCGCTTCGGGCATAGCGAATGCTGCAACAGCCGACAACCGGGCGAAAGCAAAGGCCGAAAAAGCCGTCAACCCGTTTCACCTGGGTATGGCCGGCTACACATTCGTTCATTTCGATTTAGACATTACGCTGAAGACCTTGCAGCGCCTGGACGTTCATTATCTGTGCATCAAAGATTTCCACCTGCCTTTCAACAGTACGGATGAACAGATAAAAGCCTTCCACGAAAAATGTGCCGCGCATCAGGTAACCGGATACGCCGTAGGCCCTATCTATATGAAGAGTAAAGAAGAGGTAGACCGTGGCTTTGAATATGCCAAACGGGTAGGCGTTAAATTAATTGTAGGCGTACCGAATTACGACCTGCTCCCGTATGTAAATGAAAAAGTGCAGCAATACGACTTCCATTATGCCATCCACCTGCATGGCCCCGACATCAAGGAATACCCGGATGCAACCGATGCGTGGAATCATACGAAAGACCTGGATCGCCGTATGGGTATGTGCTTGGATATCGGGCACGACTTACGCAACGGATGCGACCCGGTGGCCGACCTGAAACAGTATCAGTCACGCGTATTCGACATGCATATAAAAGACGTAACCGACTCGACAAAAGCAGGTACCGGCATAGAGATCGGACGTGGAAAAATAGATTTCCCCGCCCTGGTAAAGATGATGCGGGAAGTAAATTATACCGGTATGTGCAGCCTCGAATACGAGAAAGACATGAAAGATCCTTTCCTCGGAATTGCCGAATCTATCGGTTACTTTAAAGCGGTCAGCGATTTAGCATAATATGATTGTATGAGAAGTACCGTTTGCCTGTTCGTCTTATGCTTATTTACAGCATGCAGCCAGATGCGCTTTGTAGGTATAGAAACATTCAACCCGGCCGAGATCACGTATCCCGGCCCTATAGGGAAAGTGTTGATCGTGAACCATGCAGTTCCTCAACTGCCGGATAACGGTTATGAATACAAGATAGCCGGCGTGCTGCAAGATACCTGCAAAGCGTATGCCGACAGCGCCTTATTCGATGCCTGCCGGGCATTGGGTGAAGCGATTGTTGAAACAGACTTTTTCAGCGATGTACTTCTCTTTGATGAAAACATGCGTAAAGACAACTCCTACCTCCTCGACATAAAACTTACACAAGAGGAGGTGCAGGCGCTCTGCGAAGAAACCGGAGCCGACGCCGTTATATCCATAGACCGCCTGCTTTTCAATATGAAAAAGGAAATTTTCACTTTCCCGGAAGGCTATGCCTACGGGACGATCGCTATTGAAATGAAAGGAATCGTCCGAAGCTATCTGCCATCCAAAGAATCGCCGCATGCTACAATTCTGCTGGCAGATAGCCTCTTTTGGAACGAAGAGGCTTACGATATAGGAACCCTGGATCAACTACTCCCGCTGCCCGATAATGCACTGCGGATAGCAGGGGCTTATATCGGGAATAAAGCGCATCCGGTATTTGTGCCGCATTGGGACAGAGAGAGCCGATGGTTCTTTACCGGACTGGGCGCCCACTGGAAAAAAGCATCGGCCTACGCCACCGGCAATAAATGGAGCGAAGCCCTGGAGGAATGGTTGTATATCTACAACAATAGTTCCGGCTGGAAAAACAAAGCAAAAGCAGCCTCCAACGTTGCCCTGGCGCATGAACTGACCGGAGGCTTAGATAAAGCGCTTCTGCTGGCTACCGAAGCGCATGAGCTATATGAAAAGAACGCCGGAGAAAACGACTCGTACACGAAATTGCAACATCTCTATAAAGAAACGCTCGCCAAACGGATTCAATCCGAAAAGAAGCTGACGCTGCAAATTGGAGAAGAATAACTCGTTTATTTATAAAATAGTATTACTTTTGTTCTATTCTACAAAAAGAGAATTTAAAATAGCATGAGTGCAAATAACGCAAAAGTTCAATCCGTAATAGAAAATACGTTTACGTCTGTTATTAAAAAGCTGACAAAAAGCGAGTCCGCAGGCCCTGTTTGCGATTTACATGTCATGGCGGATGCAGAAAGCGGCGAGCTGCAAATCTTTGATGAAGAAGAGAACCTGCTGGAAAAAGTGGTGATCTTCGACTGGGTAAACAGCAGGGAAGAGCACGACGCATTCAACAAAAAAGTGGCGTCCCTTGTAAAGACGGTACTTACTACGCTTGCCTCCAAGAATATGTTCGACCGCTCTTGTTTTCTGAAACCTTTCTCTATCAATCTGGTAGACGATAACTTTGTAGAAATAGAAGAGCTTCTTTTTATCGACAACGACGTCTTCCGTTTAGACGATCCTTTATTAAAAGATTTAGACGCCGAATTAGACGATTTCCTCGACCATCTCTTATCCGAACCGTAATCGCACCCCTCTCTGCGCATTAGTTGTTGCGCTTATATTCCTGCGGCGTAATACCGAATTGTTTTTTAAAGCATTTGCTGAAATAAGCCGGATGGCTGAATCCTAACCGGTAGGCTATCTCGGCAATTGTAAATCCGTTGTCTTCCTTCAGCAACTGTTGCCCTTTATGCATCTTCAGGTAAATCAGGTAATCGTTTGGCGTCATCCCTGTTATATCCTTTATGCGGTTAAAGAAGCGGGTTCGTCCTATTCCCAGTCTCTCATACCACATTTTTGTATCGAAGGCGTGGTTGTTGCTATTCTCTTCTACTACTAAGTGGGCGGCGGCCAAAAACTTCTGTTCCCGCTCGTTGGTTGCCATTTCAAGCATCTCCTCCTGTAGTCCCAGCTTTTGTTGCAAGATGAGTTGCCGGTTCCTTATCAGATAGTTGCAACGAAGGAACAGAATACGTATATTAAATGGTTTGACGAAGTAATATTCCGCGCCACTCCGGATACTTTCCATATACTGCCGGTCGGAAGGTTGAGAGGTTACTAAAATAACCGGTATATGGTGGGTGTAAATATTCGATTTCAGTTTGGCGCACATCTCAATGCCCGATACTTCCGGCATATTTATTTCGCAGATAATAATATCCGGCTTTTCTTCTATAATGTAGGCGTATCCGCTGCCGGCATTGTCGAACGCTGCTACTTCATACTGCATGGAAAAGGCTTCTTTCAATAAGTGGCGCATCTCGTCATCGCCTTCTACCAATACCATTTTATACGCCTTTTTTTCTGTTTCCGATTCCGATTCCGATTCCGGCAATAGCTCCGCGTCGTCTTCCGCCATCCTGCCGGAGAGAGAGAAGGGCTGCGATTGTCCGGATGCTTCCGGCTCGTCTTGTATATCTTCCATGTCGAGATGGGCGATACCTGTAGGGATCGATACGATCAGGATGATTTTATCCTCTTCGCGCGAAATGCTGACCGAACCTTTATGCAAGGAAAGGATTCCTTTACTGAAAGCGATCCCGATATCGCCGTCGGGCAGCATCAGGCCATCCCATTCTTTCTTATTCCTGCTTCCGGCTATTTGCGTGATCTGTACTTTCCAGTAGCCGGTTATGCTGTGGATGGAGACGGCAACCGTATCTTTGGGTGAGGAGGCTTTAAAGATAAACGACGTCAGATTATAAAATACTTTCTGCATCTGGCGCTGGTCAAACCATACGGGAGCATACTCGGTACGTTGATTGAATTTAAAGCTTATTTCCTTCTCGGAGGCATAATCGCTGAAGTTTGAATAAATGGTTTGTATGAACGTTACCAGGTCGTACTTCCCGATTTGCAGGCGGAGTTTGTTTTGTTCCATTTCCCGGAAGTCGAGCATCTCAGTCACAAGGTCTTCCAGGCGCGACACCTGCCTTTTGATTTTCTCTAATTTGTTTTTTCCGCCCGGCGAAAGCTCTGGCATACGGCCGATAAGGGATATAATAATGGCCAGGGGGATACGGAACTCGTTGGAGGCATTGACGAATAAATCCATCTTGTTTTTATTCAGTTCTTCTATCCTTGCCACCTCTTTTCTTTCTCTTTCCAGGGAGGCTTTCAGCAGATCCCGGCTCTTCCTTGTTCGTATAATTAGAACAATAACTACCGCCAGCAACAACAGACAGGCCAGATAAGCGGAAGAGGCGAATGGCGGGCTGAACATATTCTTATCGTAAGGCAGCACAGGCCCGGAAGTATGGGATAATACTGAATAAATCTCCTGTCCGGCCACTGTGAAATTAACAACGAGAGCTAATGCTATTAACGGTAAATGTATATTTCTTTTCATTTTTTTCAGTTATTCGTATTTTGTCTAAAGGCTTTCTGAGGGCCAAATATAGTAATTTTACACATTAACATAGCCCAATTGTACGCAAAACTTTACAACGATATGAATGATACGTTGTTTATCAGAAGGGTAAATACATTTTAATAGTTTTGCCAAAACATCTTAATAACAAGATGCGAATTTATAATTTAATAACAACGCCTATTTATTTTAAACGATCCATTTATGAGAAGAAAATCAAGATTGATTAGTACATTGTTAGTGGCTGTAATGTGTGGCATGGCAGGAAATATGCATGCATCCGGCGCCCTGACGATCCATGACAAACTGGAGGCGTCTCAACAGACAAGGAAACTCTCCGGAACTGTAGAAGACGCTTTAGGCCCTATTGCCGGAGCTTCGATCGCTATCAAAGGAACGGCCCGGGGAACCATATCCGATATGGACGGGCAATTTGTTCTTGAGGTAGAAGAGGGACAGACCGTTATTGTGTCTTTCATCGGATACCTGCCGCAGGAGTTTGTAGTAAAAGGGCAGGCCCATCTAAACATTATGCTCATAGAAGACGCGCTGGCGCTCGATGAGGTGGTGGTAACGGCTTTAGGGATGAAGCGTTCGGAAAAGTCATTGGGGTATGCCATGAAAGAAATCAGCGGAGACGGCCTTAATGCAAACCTTATCAACCCTGTAGCTGCTTTGCAGGGTAAAGTAGCGGGGGTTGAAATAGCCAACTCAGACGGGGGGATGTTCGGTTCTACAAAGATCCTTATCCGTGGCGTCTCTACGCTGGGAAAGAACAACCAGCCTATCTACGTGGTAGATGGCGTTATCTTAGACAATGCAATCAAACAGGGAGACCCGGACTGGTCGGGGCAGGCCAATGACTTCGGTAACGAACTGAAGAACTTAAACCCCGACGATTTTGAATCGGTATCCGTACTGAAAGGAGCTGCGGCAACAGCGCTTTATGGTTCGCGCGGTTTGAACGGAGCCGTGGTGGTTACCACAAAAAACGGCAGGGCCGGACAGGGATTGGGTATCAACGTATCGCAGACGTTCGGTATGGACCTGGTTACTGCTACGCCTGATTTACAGAATGAATTTGGCAATGGCGCCGTTCCTCCGAACGTAAATTACGGAGAAAAAGATGCAAACGGTAATTACTATACGTACGACAACTACCGCCAGTTCTATTACAATGGCAAGGGAAAGCCTTCGTTGATCGGCGCTTCCGACTATAGTTTCGGCCCGGCTTTCGATGGGCGCGAAATAGAATATTACGACGGCACGAACAGAAG
>JAISCM010000260.1 GCA_031265595.1 Tannerellaceae bacterium | reverse complement strand
CCACTCCAGGATGGTTTAGATCGCTTGCGCCCCGGCAACACGACTGCTTGCGCCCCGGCAACACGATCGCTTGCGCCCCGGCAACACGATCGCTTGCGCCCCGGCAACACGATCGCTTGCGCCCCGGCAACACGATCGCTTGCGCCCCGGCAACACGATCGTTTGCGCCCCGGCAACACGATCGCTTGCGCCCCGGCAACACGATCGTTTGCGCCCCAACCCCCCAACCCCCTGAAGGGGTAGGCTAAGAGCGGCGATTCTCTCTACCCCCCCCCGTTAGGGGGGTGGGGGGTTGGGTTGGGGGTGGGGTAGGGTTGGAGTTGGGGTAGGGGGTGAGGGGTTTGCAGGCGGCTATCTTACATTTTATGCTCTATCTGAAAACAAATCAGCCCCCGATACTAACATACAGACAGGCTACTATTAACATCTTATCGTTCCGTTCGCTTTTCTGTGCCGTACTTTTGAAAGGAGAAACCAATCATAAAGAGCTGAGTGATGAAAACGATGATTAGATACATAACGGTATGTGCGTTGACCCTTATGTCTTGCAATAATAGTTCGTGGGAGAAGACAGCCGATGGCGTGATCATTTATATGGAAGAATCATCCGGTACGAAAGCGAAGCTGATCCGCCTATCTGTTATGAATGAAGATATTATTCGTGTTTCGGCAACTCCCGGCTCCTTCTTTTCATCCGATAAAAGTTTGGTTGTGCATGAAAAGCCCGCTGCCACGCCGTGGGACGTAGCAGAAGAGGGCTGCCATATCATCCTGCAAACCTCCTCATTAAAAGCATATACCAATCTGAAAACAGGCGAAATACAATTCACCGACCCCAGCGGCCGCGTGATACTACAGGAAAACGAAGGAGGCGGAAAATCATTCACTCCCATCGAAGCAGAGGGCGTTCGGGGATACACGCTCCGGCAGGTTTTCGAATCGCCCGATGATGAAGCCTTCTACGGCCTCGGACAGCATCAGGCAGACGAGTTTAACTACAAAGGGAAAAACGAAACCCTCTTTCAGTACAATACCAAAGTATCTATCCCCTTCCTTGTATCGAACAAAAACTACGGAATCCTGTGGGATAATTACTCCCTTACCAAGTTTGGCGATATACGCGACTATGCCCAGCTTTCCCAATTCAAACTATACGACCTGAATGGCGCCGAAGGCGGATTGACAGCTACTTATTACATAAACTCCGACCCCGCCAATGTCTATACGACGCGAACCGAAAGTACGATAGACTATGAAAACCTCGAAACCGTAAAGAACTTCCCCGAAGGCTTCCCCTTCAATAACTCTACGATCGTATGGGAAGGCGACCTGCAAGCCAAGGAATCGGGCATTCACTGCTTCCTCCTTTACTATGCCGGCTACACCAAACTATGGATAGACGGCAAGCTAATGGCTGATAAATGGCGCACAGCCTGGAACCCCTCGGTTGCTAAGTTCAACAGCTATATGGAAGCCGGCAAGCATCACCACATCCGCCTGGAATGGCAGCCCGACGGAGGCATATCGTACATCGGACTGAAAGCCCTTTCGCCCGTTAATGCCGCCGAACAGAATAAACTTTCGCTCTATGCCGAAATGGGCGACCAGCTTGATTATTACTTCATCAAGGGTAATTCCATAGACGATGTGATAAAAGGCTACCGCAGCATCAGCGGCAAAGCGCAGGTAATGCCTAAATGGGCGATGGGATTCTGGCAAAGCCGCGAAAGATACAGAACACAAGACGAATTAACCGGCACATTAAAAGAGTTCCGCCGCCGCAAAATACCCATCGACAACATCGTGCTCGACTGGAGCTATTGGGAAGAAGACCAGTGGGGAAGCCATCAGTTTGATGCCACACGCTTCCCCTCCCCCCGTGCGATGGTAGACGAAGTACACAGCCTCAATGCCAAAATAATGATCTCCGTCTGGCCCAAGTTTTATGTAAACACCAGGCACTACCAAGCGTTCGACAACAAAGGCTGGATGTACCAACAAGCCGTAAAAGACAGCATCCGCGACTGGATAGGACAAGGCTACACCGGCTCCTTCTACGACGCCTACAGCGAAGGCGCCCGCACCCTGTTCTGGGATCAACTGAAAGAATGCTTATATCCCCTTGGTTTCGACGCCTGGTGGATGGACGCTTCCGAACCCGACATCCTATCGAATGCCAGCATCGAATACCGCAAAGCGCTGATGACCCCCACGGCGCTCGGCCCCTCTACAAAATACTTCAATACCTACGCACTGATGAATGCCATGGCTATATACAACGGCCAGCGCGCCACAGACAACGACAAACGGGTATTCCTGCTGACCCGCTCCGGCTTCTGCGGCCTGCAAAAGTATGGAGCCGCCACCTGGAGCGGCGACATCGGCACATGCTGGGAAGACTATAAAGCGCAAATCTCCGCCGGACTGAATCATTCCCTGTCCGGCAATCCCTACTGGACAATGGACATAGGCGGCTTCTGCGTACAAAAACGATTCGAGCAAGCCGGAGAAGGCTCGGAAGACCGGAATGAATGGCGCGAACTCAATACACGGTGGACACAGTTTGGCGCCTTTGCCCCTTTGTTTCGTTCGCACGGCCAATACCCCTTCCGCGAAGTGTACAACATAGCCCCCGAATCGCATCCCGCCTACAAAAGCATTGTTTATTACGACAAATTACGCTACCGCCTGCTGCCGTACATCTATTCCATGGCAGGCTGGGTGTATCTGAACGACTATACGATCATGCGCCCCCTGGTAATGGACTTCGGGTATGATACAAAAGTAAATAACATCGGCGACCAGTATATGTTCGGGCCTTCCTTACTTGCCTGCCCGGTATACGAATACAAAGCTCGTGAGCGAGACGTCTATTTTCCAAAGAATACAGGTTGGTATAATTTCTATAGTGGCGCCTATACGGAAGGTGGGCAAAGCCGGAAAATAGACGCTCCTTACGAGCGTATGCCGTTGTTTGCCAAAGCAGGCTCCATCATCCCAATGGGCGAAGAAATACAATATACGTCCGAAAAGCCAGACGCCCCCCTCACCCTCTATATATATGCAGGAGCCGACGCTTCCTTCACCTTATACGAAGACGAAGGAACAAATTATAATTACGAAAAAGGTAAGTATTCAATCATCTCAATTCAATATAATGACCGCACGAAAGTAGTGTTTTTCGGAGAACGCCAGGGCAGCTTCTACTGTATGGCGGCCCAACGTAAATTTCATGTTGTACTAATAGATAAAGATAAGGCAAAAGGATTTGATTCGCATCCTGCTCCCGATGCGACGGTTACTTATAATGGCAACAGGCAGACAATAAGGTTATAATTGCTTGTCGAATAAAAATGCAGGCTATGTGATATAGCCTGCATTTGTTTCTCTTTCTCTTTCTCTTTTATTTCAGCCCCCGGTTCTTCAGTAGGGGCTCTGTTCCGGGTTCTTTTCCGCGGAAGTTTGTGTACATCGTCATGGCATCGTCTATACCGCCGGGCGTAAGTACGTATTTACGGAATTTACCGGCCATTTCCGGGTTGAAGATATCGCCTGTTTCCTTAAAAGCTTCATACGCATCGGAATCTAATACCTCCGACCAGATATAGCTGTAATAACCGGCCGTATACCCTCCGCCCATCGTATGGCTGAAATAGGTAGAACGGTAACGGGGAGGTATCTGCCCGGGCAGCCCTCTCTTGCCTAATGTTTCTGCTTCAAAGTTTACGACATTGAAGTTTGATGTCTCCTGATTGGCCGGAAGGTCTTTTAATACATGATAATCCATATCTAAGAAGGAAGCGGCCAGGTATTCTGTTGTGGCAAACCCTTGTCCGTACTTACCGCTCTTGTCTAACTTCTCAATTAACCCGGCAGGAATTACTTCCCCGGTCTGATAATGCCTGGCATATACCTTCAGCACTTCCGGTTCAAACACCCAATGCTCCATGATCTGCGAAGGTAATTCTACAAAATCGCGCGGAACGCCTGCTATCCCATAATAATGCACATCCCTGAACAAACTATGCAACGCATGTCCAAACTCATGGAATAAGGTATTGGCTTCATCGTCGCTGAGCAAAGCCGGTTCGCCTGCTGCCGGAGGAGTAAAATTGCATACAATGGTAACGACCGGAGCCACCCGCTCGCCGTCTTTATACGTCTGGGAGCGATAGCCGCCACACCAGGCGCCGCCATTTTTACTTGGACGGGGGAAGAAATCCATATACAAAATACCGAGGTGGGTTCCGTCATTGTCTTTACACTCAAAAGCAATCGCTTCGGGATGCGGAACAGGTATATCGTTCACACGGGTAAAGGTGATACCATATAGCTTATTGGCTACATAAAAGGCGCCTTCGTATACATTCTCTAATTTGAGATAAGGCCTTATCTGGCTTTCGTCCAAATCGAACTTTGCTTTCTTTGCCTTTTCAAAATAGTAACGCCAGTCCCAGCCTTGCGCCGTAAAGTCAGCGCCTTCCTTTTTAATTTCAGCCTGGATGTCGGCCAGTTCCTCTTTTGTTTTAGTTAAGGCCGGCGTCCAGAGTTCATCCAGTAAGTTATAGACGTTCTTCTCATTCTTAGCCATCCGTTCTTCCAATACAAAGGAAGCAAAATCGTCATACCCCATCAACTTCGCTTTTTCCAGACGGAGGGTGACTAATTGCTTCACCACATCTTTATTATCATTTTCGCTGCCATTATTACCACGCATAATGTATCCATTGAATATTTTTTCGCGCAATTCCCTATTGGCTGAGTTTTGCAGGAAAGGCATGATGCTTGGATTATGCAGGGTAAATACCCATTTGCCTTCCATCTCTGCTTTAAGGGCTGCCTGTGCCGCGGCGGCTATCTGGGCATCTGTCAGGCCGGCCAGGTCTTCTTCTTTATCTATCACCAATTGAAAGGCATTCGTTTCTTTCAGCATATTCTGCCCGAAGGTAAGCTGAAGCATAGAGATCTTACTATTCAGGTTTCGAAGCGTTTCCTGCTTTTCCGGGCTTAGGTTAGCGCCTCCGCGTACGAAGCCTTTATAGGTTTCTTCCAGCAGCTTAGCCTGTTCTTTATCCAGATGCAGCTTATCCCTGTTTTCGTATACAGCCTTTACCCGGGCAAATAAGGCAGGGTTAAGGTTTATGTCGTCATTGTGTTTGGAAAACAAGGGAGACATTTCACGGCTTAATGCCTGTAACTCGTCATTTGTATTAGAGCTGTTTTGTCCGTAGAATACGGTACGTACTTTCATCAGCAATTCGCCGCTTTGGTCTAAAGCCACAATTGTATTCTCAAAGGTAGGCGCTTCCGTTTGTTTGATAATCGCATCCACTTCCTTCACCTGCTCATCCATTCCCTGAAGAAAAGCAGGTTTGTAGTGTTCAAATTCAATTTTATCAAACGGCGGAACGCCATAAGGGGTTGTGTACTCTGAAAGGAACGGATTATCCATACTATCACCTCCTGCTTTTTTTTCAGATGAACCACATGCACTTAGCGCTATTGCCAGACCGGCAACCATTACCACTTTCTTCATCTTTCGCGTTTTTAATGTTCTTACTAATAGTTATTTCCGGCAAAGATAACATTCATTAACCGATAATACAACAAGAGGTTGCCCTTATATTGCAAGGCAACCTCTTTATTTTAATTTGTCATAATTCATTACTCTTACC
>JAISCM010000262.1 GCA_031265595.1 Tannerellaceae bacterium | reverse complement strand
CCGGCATATAAAACCTTTTATAGAAGAAGGCTTGGTTAATATCCTCGGCGGTTGCTGCGGTACAACGCCCGACCATATCGCTCAATACGTATCGCTTGTAAAAGGAGTGAAGCCGCATATGCCCGCACCAAAACCAGCGTCGCTATGGTTGTCGGGACTGGAACTGCTGGAGGTTAAACCTGAAAATAATTTCATTAATATCGGCGAACGCTGCAATGTGGCAGGTTCACGGAAATTCCTCCGTTTGATAAAGGAAGGCAATTATGAGGATGCGCTCAGAATAGCCCGTAATCAGGTGGAAGACGGCGCCCAGGTGATAGACATCAATATGGACGACGGTATGTTGGACGCAGTGAAAGAGGTAACCGTATTTCTTAACCTGATTGCTTCGGAACCTGATATAGCGCGTGTACCTGTTATGATCGATTCGTCTAAATGGGACGTCATAGAAAATGCGTTAATGTGTGTACAGGGAAAGAGCATCGTAAACTCAATCAGCCTTAAAGAAGGCGAAGAAACATTCCTGAACCATGCTGCCCGTGTAAAACAACTGGGAGCTGCCGTTGTTGTAATGGCCTTCGATGAAAAAGGACAGGCTGATGTGTTTGAACGTAAAATTGAAGTCTGTAAACGGGCCTACTACTTATTAACGGATAAAGCCGGATTTGATCCGCAGGATATTATTTTCGACCCGAATGTACTGGCGATTTCAACCGGTATAGAAGAGCACAACCGGTATGGCCTCGATTTTATCCATTCTACCGAATGGATAAAGCAGCATTTGCCGGGAGCTAAAGTGAGTGGAGGTATCAGTAATCTCTCCTTTTCATTCCGGGGTAATAATTATATAAGGGAAGCCATGCATTCCGTCTTTCTTTATCATGCCATAGGAAAAGGATTGGATATGGGAATAGTCAATCCCTCTACATCTGTTTTATATGAAGATATAGAGCCGGTATTCCGTGAACTGCTCGAAGACGTGATCCTGTACCGTCGCCCTGAAGCCGCTGAGGAGTTAATTGAGTATGCAGAAAATCATCCGTCCCCCCACCCCCCTGAAGGGGGGGATAATAGGGACGATTCTATCTCCCCCCCCTTCAGGGGGGTGGGGGGTGTTTCCGAACGCTTGGAGTATGCCTTGATGAAAGGTATTGGGGATTATCTGGAAGAAGATTTAGTTGAAGCGCTGAAACAGTATCCGCGGGCGGTTGATATTATTGACGGGCCGTTAATGGACGGAATGAATAAGGTAGGAGAGTTATTCGGGGCCGGAAAAATGTTCTTGCCGCAAGTAGTGAAGACAGCCCGGACAATGAAGAAGGCGGTAGCGATCCTTCAACCGGCTATTGAAGCGGAGAAAGCGGAAGCGGGATCGAAGAAAGCCGGAAAGGTTATCTTCGCCACCGTAAAGGGCGATGTGCATGATATTGGTAAAAACATCGTTTCTATCGTATTGTCATGTAATAATTATGAGGTGATCGACTTAGGCGTAATGGTTCCCGCTGATGTGATTGTGAAGAAAGCTATGGAAGAAAAGCCGGATCTGGTTTGTCTTTCAGGGCTTATTACTCCGTCTTTGGAAGAAATGGTACATGTGGCGGATGAGATGCAAAAGGCAGGGCTGACTATACCGATTATGGTAGGCGGAGCTACTACGTCGAAACTGCATACGGCCGTGAAAATAGCGCCTCATTATGATTATCCGGTGATTCATGTTACGGATGCTTCGCAGAATCCCATTATAGCCGCTAAGTTATTAAACCCGGCTACCCGTCAGGCCTATCTGGAACAATTGGAAAGAGAATATGAAGCGCTTCGCCTTTCTTTGGAAGAAAAGAAAGAGGTACTGACGCCTCTTCGGGAAGCAAGGAAGTATGCGGCAAAAATAGATTGGGCAGGTTATCAACCCGAAAAGCCGGTACAGGAAGGATTACAGCTTATCCCCTATATCCCTATTGAAGAAATACGCCCTTATATCAATTGGATATTCTTTTTCTCGGCCTGGAAATTGTCCGGACGCTTTTCCGAAATTGCAGGGATAGACGGTTGTGACTCTTGCCAGGCAAACTGGCTGGCCGGTTTCCCGAAAGAAGACAGGGAGAAAGCATCCGAAGCGATGCAACTCTACAAAGACGCCAATCGGTTGTTGGACCGTCTTGTCGGAATGAATGCCGAATACTGTAAAGCCATCTATTGCTTTTATCCGGTAAATAGTGAAGAGGATACAATTGTATTCAAAAATGGTCTGCGTATCCCCGTACTTCGCCAACAGAAGAAAAATAAAGACAATATCTATAAATCGTTGGCAGACTATATACTGCCTGCTTCAACGGGACGGACCGATTATATCGGAGCGTTTGTTGTAACAGCCGGCGCCGGCATGGACTATCTCCGTACTAAATACGAAGAAGAAGGAGATACATATTCTTCCATGCTGCTACAAAGCCTGACCGACCGGTTGGCGGAAGCTACAGCCGAATACCTTCACGAAAAAGTACGTCGCGAATATTGGGGATACGCCCCGAATGAATCGTTTAGCCTGACCGATCTGTTTAAGGCGAAATACCGGGGCATACGCCCAGCCATAGGCTATCCGTCTTTGCCCGACCAACTGCTGAATGCCGAACTGGATAAATTGCTTCAGTTCTCACAAATAGGTGTCAGTTTAACAGAGAATGGAGCCATGTATCCAACGGCTTCAGTAAGCGGACTGTATCTGTCGCATCCCGATTCTTCTTATTTTATGATTGGCGAAATAGACGACGAACAATTAACGGATTATGCGCTAAGAAGAAATCTGGATAAGAAGGAACTGACCCGTTTCCTGAATAAGAACATCCGGTAGAACATATCGCCTGTTTATTGCCATTGAAGGAATTGTTCGAAGGTGATCCCCTTAAAATCGGGGATGACTTTGTATGCCTTATCCTGCAACGATTGGGCAGGGTTAGTGGTACTAAGGGCGATGACCCGCATCCCTGCCTTTGTCGCGGCCTCTATTCCGGCAAACGAATCTTCAAAGACCAGACATTCGGCGGGGGATACGTTTAAATCGGAGGCGGCTAAGAGGTAGCACATCGGATCCGGCTTACCTTTCGTTATTCTGTCGGAAGTGACGATCGTGCTGAAGATATCATCTAATTGATAGAGTGCGATCGCCCGTTCTATCTTCTCCGTGTCTGAACTTGTTACCAGGCCTATTGTGACGTTATGTCTTTTCAACATCTTCAGGAACTCCATGGAGCCGGGCATGGGGGGGAGGGGCATGGTCTTTTCATAGGCTGTTGATTCGCGTATGATAGTTTGCTTCTCTTCTTCAGTGCGGTTGTTAAAATGGGTGGCAATGATGTCTGGCAGTGTGGTACCTTTTATTACTTGGGCAAAATTGTTTATGCCAACGGCATGCCGTTGGCCTGCTTCGTTCCAGAAGATGTCGTAAATAGGCTCTGTATCTACTAAAACACCGTCGAAATCAAATAATATCTTATTCATTTGTTGTTTTTTAGCGTTATATATGATGGGGTATTTATTCTATGATTCCTGTTTCTCTGAACCAGTCTTCGGCTCTGTCGGGCCATTCGTTGACTGCGGCGTTTGTGTCGCGGAGGCCGTATCCGTGTCCTCCTTTACTGTAGAGGTGCATCCATGCGGGGACTCCTGCTTCTTTTAATGCGTGGTAGTAGAAAAGACTGCTGTTGATGTATGACTTATCGTCTTGTGTTTGTATGAGCATTGTGGGGGGTGTATCAGAGGTTACTTTGAGTTCGGGAGCTACCTGGAAATTGGGGGCGTCGAGATAGGCGGGATATACGAGGAGGCAGAAGTCGGGACGACAGCTTATGTTGTCGGTGGCATCTGTTTTGGGATAGGTGCGTTGTTTATAGTTGTTGCTTAGTACGGCTGCGAGGTGGGCTCCGGCCGAGAAACCCATGACGCCTATGCGTGTGGGATCAATATTGAGTTCGTCTGCGTGTGCTCTTACGTATCCGAGGGCGCGCTGTACGTCTTGGAGAGGGGCTTCGTGCTTCTGAAGTCCCTCTCTTCTGGGGATACGATATTTCAAGAGGACGGCGGTTATGCCCAGACTGTTGAGCCATTCACAAACCTCATCGCCTTCCAGGTCGTAGGCTAATATGTTGTATCCTCCACCGGGGCAGACGATCATGGCGGCTCCGGAGGCTATTTCGTCGGGTGCATCGTAGATGGTGATGGTAGGCTCGCTAACGTTTGAGATACGGAGGACAGGTTCACCGCCTGTTTCACCGCCGTCGGTATCGGCTTTTTCTATCAGGCTGATTGTTTCTCCGGGAGCCCCTTTGGGGAATAGTAAAATGGGGTCGGCCTGGGCTTTACAGAGGCTGATCATCGCGCTTGTTGCCATTACTATAAGTATACATTTCCTTACCATTGCAGTGAAGTTTATAGATTAGATGATTCATATTGTACGATACTCTATTGTTATTACTTTAATTGTAACGTTCTATGTGTGCAAATATAGTGTTTTTCAATTATAGTGAAATAGTTTACCATTTAGAAATAAATACTTTTGGGTTGATATTTACGGATAGCCAGACCCAGTCTTGCCAACGGCTGGGATTGCCTCCTTTTACTGCTTTCATGGTGTTTGTACCGAGCATGGTGGAGTATCCTGCCGAGAGGCTTATGTCTTTTAGTATGTCCCAGTTTACCTGGAGGTCGATTTCCGAGCCTAAGGCTTTGGGTTGCTTCTTGTTTTTTACATATACGTCTGTTGCTGTGAGGAAATAATGATAGTTAAAGAGCAGGGATACGTTGGAGGAAGGATTGAAGGTAACGCCTGCCTGATTATCCCACAAGCCGGGTGCTAACCCATTGATGAAAGGAGAGGCGTAGAAGTAATCCATGGTCCCGTAATACTTATGATGTGATCCGTAGAGAGGGTCGAAGGCGTTGCTTTTGGTGCTGCCGGCATGGCTGTTAGCTTTATTACCGCTCAGGTAGTCGGTGGCTATCAGTAGTTTCCAGGCGGGATTGATCTGATAGTTTGCATTTAGCGCCCACATAAAGGCGGATACTTTCCGGTTTGTTACCGTATATCCTGTCTGGTAGTAGAGGGTTCCGTAGACGGAAACATTGCCGGGCTTGTATAAGAAGTTGGTCCCTGCTGTCTGCAAATAGCGGGTTGTCAACCTGGTTTCTCCGGCATTTCCGGCTTTACGTCCTATGTTTATGGCGATGAAGGAAAGAGAAAACTCTTTGTTTACGATGTGGTGATACCAGGCTGTTTGCAGGTTTTTATAGGGCTTATCCCCAGATGCGTAGTCGAAGGCTGCTATGAGGTGAAGCTGATTCGTGGAAGTTTCGTAACCAAGTTTGAGGGCATTGTGGAATCGTCCCGAGATGTTCCAATCAATAGCACTGAGGAGGCGCTCGTTGTCATATACGAGCGTTTGGCGGCCTAATTTGGCGAAGAAACCGTTTCCGAAGACCATGTTTACCCAGGCTTCGTTAAGCGTGAAGTGGTCGTCTTTATAGATGGAAGCGTCTTTTCCCCACAGCCCTACGTGTTGGACGGATAACCCAAAGGAGAGTTTGTTATGCCTGTACTGTGTGGATAAACGGGCGCGGTTGTTGATGATCCCGTTCGCCTCGCTGTCGTCCGACTTGGGGAACAGGGCGCCATTGCGGTATTCAACGCGCGGACGCAGTTGAAAGGCTACAGACAATTCGTTGTTTATAGTATCTGCGTCACCTTTGCTTTGTGCCATTCCGAAGGCATGCAATAGTAATCCCAGATAAATTAAAAACCATTTTTCCATGTCTCTTATTATTTAAGTTTTGTGTTTAATCGACTTACGTTGTATATATAACAACCGATTTTGTTTGTGTATGGTTATTATACGGGTGTTAAATAGTGTTCATCCTGATTTTTTCCTGATTAGGTTGAAGTCAAAAAGTTGTATATTTACAGACATTTTTAACGTTAAAAAGAAAAAGCGATATGAAAAGATTATGTGGTTTATTTATTATTACCCTTTTACTTTTAAGCAGTTGCGGGAGCGTTCCTTTGACAGGGCGAAAACAAGTATTGCTGGTTGGCGACCAGGAGGTATTAACAGCCAGCCTGACACAATACAACGACTATATTAAATCGGCAAAGCTTTCTACTAATCAGGCAATGACCAACCAGGTTATAAGGGTAGGAAAGAAGATTGCAGCAGCAACGGAGACTTATCTGAAATCGAATGGCTTGGAAGCAGAAATCAAAAACTTTTCTTGGGAGTTTCATTTGGTGCAAAGCGCCGATATTAACGCCTTCTGTATGCCGGGCGGAAAGATTGTAGTGTATGAAGGGATTATGAATTTTATTTCTTCAGACGACGAATTGGGCGCTATCATGGGGCACGAGGTGGCACATGCCGTGGCCAAACACTCCAATGAACGGATGAGCCAGCAATTGATGACGGAATACGGAGCGGCTATTTTGGGAACGGCTGTTAGCAGCAAATCCCAGGCCGTGCAGAGTGTGGCAAGTACCGTATATGGCTTGGGCGCTCAATATGGCGTAATGCTCCCTTATTCGCGCAAACACGAATACGAAGCCGATCATATGGGTTTGATATTTATGGCCATTGCCGGATATAACCCTCAGGCTGCAATTACATTCTGGCAGAAAATGGCACAGGGAAAAAGCGGCGGGACTCCCGAAATAATGAGTACGCATCCCAGTGACGCTAACCGCATCGTAGAATTGCAGAAATACTTGCCGGACGCTATGAAATACTACAAAAAATAACCTGTACAAAAAAAGGATGCCCGTAAAAGCATCCTTTTTTATTCTCTGTGCAAATGTCGTTATTTATTTTACTAACGCATCGCGGATAGCGGTTATTTCGGCATTGGCATTTCTGGCTGTTTGAATGGAGGTAATATAATCTTTCAGCGGTTGGATAGTCTCGCCAGATTCTTTCAAATCAGGATAATAGGCTGCCAGGTCGGTTGTGATCTCGCTTAGCGTATCGAAGCGTTTCATCATATTGTCGGACAAACCGGCTGTTGTAGCGTCTCCTTTCACTACCAATGAGGGATTAGCATATACGCAGGCTGTCTCGGCAGCAATACCGCTCAGCATTTCTATCTGTACGTCTATTTTATCATTGTTTACCATTTCCTGCAAGATATAGCTCTCTCTGTTTTGAAGGAATTGAGCAAATTCTTCCTTGGAGGCATTCTCCGGGGCCGATTCGTTCAATACATTCATTACGAATGTTATGTCAAGGTCAGAGGTTAGTTTGGTCAATACGGTTTCAAGTTCGGCCGTGCTTTGTCCCATTGCTTTCAATACGCTGTAGTCGGCAAAATAGATTCCGCAGGCACGTGCTTTTTGTGAAGCAGACGTCAGTTCGGAGGCTTTTGCTATGGGCAGCATGAATTTTGTGTCGCCCACGCCAATGGATACTTCTCCGGTAGCGATACGGTAAGGGATTTCCGATGCCGGCATATCGTTCAGCAACTGTACGGTTTCTGCTTTTACTTCTTCCGTCAGCAGGCTCTTGGGTACATTGCCGGCTATCACAGCAGCTTCTTCGATCTTGTTTTCTGTTTTTTTCCCTCCACACGAAGACAGACAGAAGATAAATACCACAAGGGTAATCAGGCTGATAAAACTTGTTTTCATAATGTTCAATGTTTGTAATTTATATTTTTAATATTCATTCCGTTCTTTAAAATACCTTCCGGGAAACGCTGCGAATATAACGATTATAGCCAAAATAGCAAAGAAACCGAGTATCAATAAATTAAAATTATACGTGGAAATATAAGTTCCCCCGATATTCTTTTTGTGACTGTAAAAGGCGGCTCTTCCCCATTGATTGTCCGGCTCAATGTAGATCAGGCCTACTTTCGGCCAGATGCGGTTATTACTTTCTTTGTAAAAATGCCCGGTAGCCGTTCCTGTTACTACGTCTTCAATAGCGGCATTATGGTGTCTTTTCTTCAACCTGTTCAGTTGGTCACTGCCTTTTTCACGGACAATGCTTTCAATGGTTTTATCCAATAAGGCGGTAAAGTTGTGCGCTCTTACTTTCAGGGCCGAATCTATTTTGTTCAGATAGGTAGTGTGTGATTCTCCCTTGGCAGGGAGATTTATCCGGGCAGCTTTGCTTAGTATGGGTATTTCGTCGCTGTATCGTTTGGAGAAGCTGCGTACTCGGTCCAGATGTATATCCTTGTAGTATTGGGCAAGGAACTTCTCTTTCTCGATTGGGAAAAATGGTTTGTTATAGGCGTTGTTACTGAATTGCTCTACCATTAATGCTTCGAAAGCCCAGCGCGAAGGGATTATTTCGCCGATAAGGGGCACTACGTTCTTATCGGAAGCACCCGTATTCAGGTCGTCGAATTTGATTACTACGCCACAGAGAAGTATCTGCGGGATAAGCAACAGGGGTATTGTAATGTAGATAGCCACAAGAGAACTCAACGTTTGCGACAACCAAAGCCCTGTAAGGTTAGCCAGAAAGGCTGTAACCCACAAAACGCTCCACCAGGTGGTAAACATTTCTTTGCCTACTTCTATGACCGTATTTCCCACCCAGATAAACAAAAGCGTTTGAATGCCCGACAGGAGGAACAGGTAGAATAGCTTGGAGCTAAGGTAGCTACTCCGGCTAAGGCGCAGAAAACGTTCGCGCTTCAGTACCGTCCGGTCTCTGATAATCTCTTCTGCACTAACGCTCAGTCCGATAAGCGTGGCTACGATGACAGACATGAAGATGTAAGAAATAAAGTTCTTATTCCCCGACAAGGTATAGACGCCTTCGTCTGTAAATTTTGTCAGCAGCGCAACGATCAGGGCAAGCAGGGGCGCTTCCAGCAGTGCAATGGTAAGGTATTGCCGGTTGGTGATCTTTGCACGTACATTCCGCTCCGTAAAGATCAAGAATTGTTTGAACGGCGAAGGCTTCTGTTGTTTGTTGTCAGGCAGTTTTTCTTTCGCTACCGGTTTGAATGAAGGGAGCCGGGTCAGATACATTTCGTGCCATTCTTTGGGAGTGAATTTACGCATATCGGTTTGGTTTCCCGAATCGTCTATCTTTTTTGAGTCGATGATCTGTAATATCAGTTCGGGATTTACATTTCCGCAGGCACTGCAAACGCTGATGTTCTGGTCGGTATAGTTGGCTACCTGTTTAAAGTAGGTGATGGCTTCTATCGGATTACCGTCGTAAATGGGGTAGCCGCCTTTATCCAGCAGCCATAACCTGTCGAACAGTTTATATATATCCGACGAAGGTTGATGTATGTTTACCACAACCAGACGCCCACGATGCGTTTGCTCTTTCAGCAGGATCATTACCTTTTCCGAATCGGAGGAAGACAGTCCCGATGTAGGCTCGTCGAGGTAAAGGATGGCCGGTTCACGGATAAGTTCCAGTGCAATATTGAGCCGTTTGCGTTGTCCGCCGCTGATTGTTTTACGGATGGGCGATCCTACTTGCAGGGCGCTGATCTCCGTCAGTCCCAGATCCGCCAGGACATTCGCAACACGCGCTTCTATTTCTTCCTTCGAAAGGCGGGCGAAGCAAAGGCGGGCGGTAAACAGAAGGTTCTGATAAACGGTCAGCTCTTCTATTAACAGGTCGTCTTGCGGCACAAATCCGATCAACTGCCTGGCTTCGGGAGAGCCAACCGGATGTCCGTTGATTGTAATGGTACCCTTGTCGGGGTATATGCTGCCGTTCATAAGGCCGAGCAAGGTAGACTTGCCGACGCCGCTTCCTCCCATAATGGCAACTAATTGTCCGGATTTGAGGTCAAAAGAGAAATCATGGATCCCGTTAGTACTCTTGTCGAACGTGAAATCAATGTCCCGTCCGGACAGGCTGACAATTTCCGTATGTTTGTCTTTCGTAAAAACAGCTTGTAAATCGCTATAATATACCGGCAGAAAGAGCGGTCCTTTCACCACGCTGCTATGTTGCCAGGTATAGAAAATATCCGAAGAAACCGAAATATCATTTACAAAAACGGAGCTATTTCCTTTATAAGTAAAGATATATCGCTCAAACCGCCTGATGAACCATACGCGGATACAGCCCTCCATGCCTTCCCTGACGATATGGTTTGTATGTTCTTTTGTCGTGCCGCTAATGGTGAGTATATAAGGTGATGGCATGCCGAGAACAAATGCGAATATATCATCAAATTCACCCGGAAGAACGGAGAATATCGTTGCTACCAAGCGGAATAGTTTTAGATGCCCGCCTGACCCGTCGCTGTTATTGTGAGCAAATTCAATGAAACGTATCAATAGCAGTAATTGTTCCTCAGACGTCAACTGAACTTTCATTTGTTCGCATATCTTTCGGACAATATCTTCCTTGTCGATAGCAAATTCCGCATCATCGTATATACTCCTTAATTCGGTATATAATTTAATGTATTCGTCATGCGAACGTACCCCGAAATGGCTGGAAAGGTAGGAGTGAACGGTATTAACAGCCTGACTGTTTTCTATTTTCGCAACAGACGCAAATACGGCAAACAAGTTTAACAATCCGTTCAGTATACTTTCATTCATTTCTTAATAGCAGATCAGAGATTCAATGCAATGCAAAATAACTATTTTATTTTTAATTTCTTCTATTAATTTTAGCATGAATTTATTTTCGGAGATTCAGACATAGAAGAATATGTCCAGTACTTACGTGTTACTCGACAATTAGCAGTAGGAACAACTGCTAACGCTGTTAATCGACTAAGGGAAGTTATTTCCCGAAAGCAAACACGGCCAATTCCGCTAACGGGTTCAAAAAGAATGTAACTATACGAATCATGTTGATTTTTCAAAAAAAAATACTAACTTGCGCCTGTATATTTTTATTAAACTTATACTTTATCGCCGAATGAAAAAGTTATTTTATGTATTCTTGACAATCCTTTTGTTATATATTTTATTCTTTGCATGCACTAAGAGTGTGGTTATGGAAGAATTAGTTCGGGTGGAAAAACAGATGGAAACTTACCCAGATAGTGCATTGGTTCTGTTGGATTCGATACTCTCTCCCGAAAAAATGAGCAGAGCTCATTATGCCGAATATTGCCTGTTGCTTACTGAAGCGCGAGATAAGAATTATTGTCTGTTTAAGTCGGATTCTACGTCGGACTCGTTGATACGGACGGCTGTGGCATATTTTGAGGGTGTAAAAGGTCACCGGAAATTACCCAAAGCTTATTATTATATGGGGCGTGTCCATCAGGAACAAAAAGAGATACCCTATGCCTTGGAATATTACCTGAAAGCGGAAAGTGCAGCCGGAGATGATGCGAGACTGGCGTCACGTATATACAATAGTATGGGAAGCATCTATACTCAGTTACATCTTTATGATGATGCGATGCTTGCTTATAAGAGATCGGAACATTATTTATATGATAGTAAAGATTCTATTGGAATTCCTTTTGTTCTGAGGAATATGGCTCGTATTTATCATGCGGTGGGGAAACCTGATAGTGCTGCTTTTTATTACCAACAGGCGATCCTATTATCGGAAAAGACACACAATCAGAAGGCCTTATTTTCTTCTTTAACGGAGATAGCGGCTTTATATATTGATATTGGCGAATATAGTGAGACAGCAACCTGTTTGTCTGAAATATCAAGGCTAATGCCTGATAAATCAGCTTCGGATCAACTTAAATTGATCTATGCCCGTTTTTATCAGCATACAGGAAAAGGAGATTCTGCCTTATTCTATCTTAATCAAAGTTTACAAAGTAAGAATATTTCTACAAAAGCGGCCTCTTATTATAGATCATACCAAATAGCCAAAGCCGGACAAAATTATAAGCAAGCGCTTGATTATGCAGATACGTATCATTTGTATAAAGATTCAATCACGCAACAGGAAGAGAGAGAAGAAAGTTTGCGGGTTCAGAATTTGTATAACTTTCAGAAAATTACCTCTGAAAAAGAACAGTTGGAACAGATGTATAATAAAAAACAGCATTTGATAACTTATCTGACCATTATTTCTCTCTCCTGTATTTTATTCGTAATTATATTCTTTTTATACCAAAGGCAGCGTAGAAAAAATGAAGTGCTGACAAGAGAGAGACAGTCTAGGTTACAAAAAGAATTTTACGAAAAAAGCCAGGAGCGTATTAAAGAAAACATGCTTCAAATAGCATCGTTAACAGATAAACTGCAAGAGAATGAAACCCTGCTCGATCAAACAGAAAAAGCGCTGATGGAAAAACAACTGGAATTATTACGACATGGTAATTATCAAATAGAACTTACACACGAAAATAAAAAACTTCAATATGAGAAACTGGTTTCTTCCTCAATTTATAACTGTCTGAAAAATAAAACGTCGGGA
>JAISCM010000243.1 GCA_031265595.1 Tannerellaceae bacterium | reverse complement strand
TTCAATGTGATGTAGGATGGCGGCTTTGTCGTCGGGGTGAAACCAGGTTATGGCGGGGTCGCGTTTGAACCAGGTCAGTTGTTTGCGGGCGTATACGCGGGTGTTTCGTTTTATTTTTTCTATGGCGAAATCGAGTGTCCAGTTGCCATCGAAGTATTGGAATAGTTCTTTGTAGCCTACTGTGTTCAGGGCGTTTAGTTGTTTGAAGGGGTATACGTTTCGGGCTTCGCCCAGCAGGCCGCCGGCTATCATTTGGTCTACGCGCCGGTTGATGCGTTCGCATAAATCTTCGCGGTTGCGGGTGAGGCCTATCCTGATGATGTTGAAAGGCCGTTCTTTACGGGCATGGGTGCGGAAGGAGGAGTAGGGTCTGCCCGTCATCCGGCATATTTCTACTGCATGGATGACGCGTTTGTGGTTCATGCGGTCTACCTCGTCGTAGTGGATGGGGTCTTTTTCTTTTAGTTCCTTCAGGATAGGGGCGAGGCCTTCTTCGTCGAACTGTTTGTAAATGGCTGTCCGTATGTCCGGCGTTATGGTGGGGATATCGTCGATACCCTTGCAGACGGCATCGATATACATCATTGAACCGCCCGACAGGATGACTACCGGAATCGTCTGGTATAGTTCATCCAGAAGGGATAGCACATCTGTTTCGAAATGGCTGGCGCTGTAATAATCAGGGAGTTCGAGCGTACCTACCATGTAATGTTTAACCCGCTGCATTTGTGCGGGAGTGGGGGCGGCTGTGCCAATAGGTAAGTCTTTATAAAGCTGGCGGGAGTCGGAAGAGATGATGGGCGAGTGAAAGTGTTCGGCAATGCGCAGGCTTACTTCTGTCTTTCCGACTCCTGTAGGGCCAAGTAATATGATGAGTGTCTGATTCAAAAACGATCTTCTTCGAACGAATTATCAACGACATTATCTAATCCTTCAAAGCCGCTGCTATCCAGTTCGTCGGCATTGTATTCGGCGTCGCCGTAAAAGTCTTCGCCCAGCAGGTCGTTTATCGGATTTTTAGCATCGACTTCTTCAAAGTTTATCACCTGTGGAGGAGGCAATCCTTCCGAACGGCTACAAATAGGTTTGTTGAGCGTTTTCCTCAGAATCATTTCTTTAAGTTCCATAAAGAATGCGCGTTCCGTCAGATAATCGAAAACGTACAGTAGTTTTTGATCTTCGTCTTCCAGCAGTTCTTCCAAAGGAGTGTCTTCCATTATATAACTGTCTTCTTCCGAAGATACTTCTGTTCCCATATTGACTAACGTAATTTCCGCTCTCTTGTTCCAATTGTCGTCACAAATAAAAAAAGACGTCATTTGGTCATTGGCATATCCTACCGATTCAATGATGGTATTGTGCAGGTCCAGAAAAGTAGCTTCGGAATCAATCCTGATCTCCCTTACAAAATCGTCTACTTCATCTGATAGAATTAAAAATCTGAATATCATAGTTTACTTTGTTTTTATTGCAACAAAGGTATGAAATTATTTACAATTCGTCGATAGAGCCTCTTACAATACCTCTTTCGGATGACTTGATAAAGTTTAGGATTAGATCTCTTTCTATGCTGGGGATGTATTCCGTTTCGATGGCGCGGAGGGCGTCGGAATTGTTTAAGCCCCTGGTGTAGAGTGTGCGGTAAATATCCTGGATCAGGAATACCTGATCGTTGGTAAATCCCCGCCGGCGCAGGCCTACAATATTAATGCCGCAGTAAACAATGGGGTCTCTGCCGATCAATGTGTAAGGGGGAATATCTTTACCGATGCGCGAACCGCCCTGGATCATTACATGTTTGGAGATGCGGACAAACTGATGCACCAGGCTGCCGCCGCTGACGATCGCATAATCATCGATCCCAACCTCTCCGGCCAATTGGGTAGAGTTGCCGATAATGACATGATCCTTAATTCCACAATCGTGCGCTACATGGCTGTATGCCATGATCAGACAATCATTGCCGACTATCGTTTTCTCTTTAGAGGCTGTTCCTCTGTTGATGGTGACACATTCACGGATCGTTGTCCTGTCGCCGATTTCGGCAGTTGTTATTTCACCTGCAAATTTCAAATCCTGGGGGATACCCGCAATTACGGCTCCCGGGAAGATATGGCAACCCTTACCAATCCGCGCCCCATTCAAGATAACGGCATGCGGGTCGATCAGACAATTGTCGCCTATAATTACATCTTTCTCTACAACTACAAAAGGAGATATAACAACATTGTTTCCAATCTTCGCCTCGGGATGGATAACGGCTAATGGTGAGTGACTCATATTTTTAGGTATTATTTATTTTTGACAATCTGTGCCATGAACTCGGCTTCGGTGACCAGCTTCTCTCCTACGAAAACGTACCCCTTCATGGTAGCGATGCCTCTGCGGGTAGGAGATGTAAATTCAATCCGGAGGATGATCGTATCTCCGGGAACTACTTTCTGACGGAATTTCACCTGGTCTATTTTCATGAAATAAGTAGAATAGCGTTCGGGCGCATCTACCGAATTTAATACCAGCAAACCACCGGTCTGCGCCATGGCTTCTACCAATAAGACGCCCGGCATAACAGGCTCCTGCGGGAAATGCCCCTGAAAGAAAGGCTCGTTGACCGTTATATTCTTTATTCCCACAATATAATTGCCACCAATCTCAATGATCTTGTCTACCAATAAGAAAGGATAGCGATGGGGGAGTAGCTCTTTAATACGGTTTACATCCATTACCGGAACTATATTCGGGTCGTATACCGGCGCCTGTACTTCGTTTTGTTTGATGTCTTTACGGATCAGGCGGGCCAGTTGGTTGTTGATCTTATGTCCCGGGCGGGTAGCGATGATACGGCCGCGGATAGGTTTTCCGATCAGCGCCATATCGCCTATCACATCAATCAGTTTATGACGCGCCGGTTCGTTGTCGAATACCAGCGGTTCGTTGTTGATATAGCCTAAAGACTGAATACCTTTATAAGGTATATGTAGCTCGTCGGCCAGTTTCTTTAACGCATCTTCCGGCATTTCTTTATCGTAAATAACAATGGCATTGTCTAAATCTCCTCCTTTGATCAGGTTGTTATTTAATAAAGCCTCCACCTCGCGTACGAAAACAAATGTACGGGAAGCAGCCATTTCCGTTTCAAATTCGCTTATATCGTTAAGCGTTGCATATTGATTATTCAATACCGGAGAATCGAAAGATATTAATACGTTGATACTGAACTTATCGTCGGGGAGTATGATCAGTGAAGAACCCGTCTGTTCGTCTGCTACCTCTATTTTATGTTTAACGATGTAGAAATCTTTAGGCGTATTCTGTTCTATTATGCCGGCCTTGTTTATTTCTTCCGTGAAGAAGCGCGAGCTGCCGTCGAGGATAGGAAATTCAGGGGCGTCTACCTCTATCAGGCAATTATCTATCCCCGAAGCGTATAAAGCAGCCATGGCATGTTCGATGGTGCTTACCTGCACCTCTTTTTTGGCAACCACCGTACCTCGCTGGGTGTTGACTACATTTTCGGCTAAAGCGTCGATGATAGGCTGATCTTCTAAGTCTACCCGTTTTATTTTATATCCGTGATTATCAGGGGCGGGATGAAAGGTAATGTTGATGTTCAAACCAGTGTGCAAGCCCTTGCCTTGCATAGAAAAGCTTTTCGCAAGCGTATTCTGTTTTAGCATATTTTTTAATTGTCTTTTTTATTAA
>JAISCM010000239.1 GCA_031265595.1 Tannerellaceae bacterium | reverse complement strand
GTTTTAAAGTTCCAGTTGCCCAGTCCTCCGCGCCCTCCTTTTAATAAAAGTACCTCTTGCTTATCTTCCGTTATATCGCAAATATAGTCTCCTGTATCCGCATCGAACACCACCGTTCCGCAGGGCACTTCTATTATGCGGTCTTCGCCGTCTTTCCCCGAGCTGCGTTTGGCGCTGCCGCCTCCGCCACTCGTTGCAAAGATATGCCGTTCGAATTTCAGATGGAGCAATGTCCAATAGTTTCGGTTCCCTCTCAGGTAAACGCTTCCGCCATCGCCGCCATCGCCGCCATCGGGGCCGCCTTTGGGTATATACTTCTCCCGGCGGAAATGAGCGGAGCCTCTCCCACCCTTTCCCGAGCGACAGTATATTTTTACATAATCTACAAAATTCGATTCAGCCACCTTATTATATATGTATATTAATTTTTTCTTTTACTTTTCCAAATATTTCCTCTATCGTACCAATTCCTTTTATGGTATGGTGTTTACCTTCTTTGATATAGTACTCGGCTAAAGGGGCTGTCTGCGAATGATACACCGTTAGCCTGGATTTGATCGTATCAATATTATCATCCGAACGCCCCGACCTTTTACCCCGTTCGAGCAAACGATTGATCAGTTCGTCTTCTTCCACATGCAGGTTTATCATCAGCGTTACGTCTGTACCCCGTTCGTTCAGCATCTTCTTTAATGCTTCCGCCTGTGGGATTGTACGGGGGAAGCCATCAAAAATAACGCCATTCGACCCCTCCTTACTGTCTAATACCTTGGCAAGCATATCAATAATCAATTCATCCGGGACGAGTTGTCCTTTTGCAATGTACTCATTGGCTATGTTCCCTAACCCAGTTCCTTCTTTTATTTCAGCACGCAACACATCGCCTGTCGAAATATGTTCCAACCCAAACTCCTTACTTATTAAATCGCTCTGTGTTCCTTTACCCGAACCCGGAGCGCCGAAAATCACCACATTCAACATATCATCTTTGGTTTATTAGTAACAGGATATTATTATTATTCCACTATCATATAGATATCCCGGTATGCACGGCCTAATTCATCATAATCCAATCCATATCCCACAATAAAGTCGTTCGATATTTCCATCCCCACATAGTCCGGCTTCACATCGTGCTGCAAAGCGCTTGGTTTAAAGAGCATCGTAGCCAGCTTCACATCAGAAGCCCCATCGTCTTTCAGCTTTTGGATAATATGTTTCATCGTAAAACCGGTATCGATGATGTCTTCCAATAAGATGATGCAACGCCCTTTAACGTCCGACTTCACCGGCATGATCTCTACTATATTTCCCGTAGTACTTGTTCCGTGATACGAAGCATACCGGGCAAACGTAAGCTCGTAGGGGCCATTCAGGTAATGCATTATATCGGCAATAAACATAAATGCGCCATTCAATATCCCCACAAACAATGGATTCGTTCCTTCAATATCTTTCTTTATCTGAATGGCTACCTTTTCTATCGCATTCTTTATATCCTTCTCAGGAATATACAATTCAAATTCTTTATCCTTTAGCCGAATCCTTTCCATACCCTTTATAATTTAAGTACCGCAAAGGTAGCACTTTTTTAAAGAATCTACAATGAAAATGATTTATGGTTCTTTTACTATTGAATTGACGCCGTAGCGCGTCAAATTTTGATAACCCCGGCGCGTAGCCCGGGGTATGGAGAGTCTCTCTGTATCTGAACTGCGTAGCTGTTCAACTCACTACGGAGTTGAACAGGGGGGGACGAAGCTTCTTTTACCCCGGACTGCGTGCCGGGGTTATCCAACTTACATGCCTTACGGCATTAATCCTTCACCAACTATTCTTCCAAAGTGCAATTCAACGTGCAAATTTTGCTCTTTGAAATTAGATTATCCTGCTCTTTTGCACTTTGAAATCACTCATAGCTTTCGGCAAAATTACTACTTTTATTCCAAATGTCGTTCAGATAAGGTAGCAATTATAGCATGTACCATCCCCTCTCAGGCGGTTTTTTATATACTGCTTCCACCTTTCACCGGGCCTGCAAAGCCTTTCCAGAAGCGAAAAAAAGGGTGAAACGTGGTCGTTTCACCCTTGAGATTTCCTTTCACCGGACAATTTTCTTTGTCCAGCCGGAGCTGCCTTTTACAATGACAATCTTTCCGCCTGCGTTGCCAACCGTGAATACGGTCTTCCCTTGTGGCTTCTTGCCTGTGAAGAGCAAGCGGCCGTTGAAGTCGTATACGGCAATTGTTTCGCTGGCCGGGCTGTCGATCGTCAATACTGATTCATTGAAGAATACTACTATTTCCTGCGAAACCGCTTCGGCGCCCACAGTGCCGCTTGTTACGGTTACGGTACAGGTAGCGGTGTAGCCGCCGTCATCGGTGCTTACCGTAATCGTTGCCGTTCCCGGAGCGATGGCGGTTACAACGCCGTTAGCCACAGTGGCTATGGCGGCATTGGATGTAGACCAGGTTACGCCCGGGTTGTCTGCGCCGGCAGGAGAAACGGTAGCGACCAGTTGGAACGTCCCATTAACGGCCAAGCCTATTTCGGAAGAGTTCAGGCTGACGCCGTTTACTGAAACATAAGGGGTGCCAGACGTTGTTACCCGGATAATAGCCAGGAATCTGCCGAGGTTTGCACTCTCAATCGTAACGGGGATAGCGGCCGTTCCGGCGTCGGCGCCATAGATGGGAAGTGTCAGGCTTGTGCCCTCAGTATAGTTTATAGTTCCCAATATATAATAGTCGTTCGTAACCGTTCCAATCGAATAAGTTACCTCTCCGAGTACCGCATCGCTTATGCTCGGAAGGAGGCTTTCGAGGTTGAATGTGTAGTTGATCATGTAACTTTCGGTCACGTCAATCTGGGTGTCCTTTAGTTCGATGGGCGCTACCTGTTCGGCATCGGGATAGTAGAGGGTGTAGCCACTAATAATCCATTGATCATCTTCCCACCAATAGTGGTTGGCAACGATCGTGCTGCCATTCTTTCCTTTTTCGTAATAGGTCGTTCTGGAGTTCCCGCGCCAAGCCTCGTTGGCGGTATCCCAATAAGAATCTATATAGGAAGCCGTGCCGTAGGCATCGTATTCATATTCTTCTTTGTAGCCTCCCAATCCGCTGTTGGATAGATAGAGATCTTCATACAATAGCCTCCTCCCGTTGGCATCGTAGGCATTCACCCGTTTTGAATTAATCGCCCATTCGGCTTCGCCTGCATCCCACGTATAAGATGCATACAAGGTCTGGCGTCCGGCGGCATCGTATGCATTCTCCCGTTTGTAGGATTTGATCCATTCGTCTGCATTGATATCCCACGTATATTGTACATACAATATCTCGTTTCCAGAAGAATCGAATGCAGACTCCTCTTTGCTACCAGGGATCCATGCATCTTTACTTTCGTTTCCAGAGTAATAGACATACAATATCCGTCGCCCGGCTTCATCATAGTCATCGATCGCTTTTTGGTGATAAGCCCATCCGTCTCCGTTTTCATTGCCGTTGTAAGTCTCATACAGGATACGGCGTCCGGCATCATTATAAGCATTGACTCTTTTGTAGTCATATATCCAATTATCTCCGCTTCCGTTACTGTTGTTATAACGCTCATACAATATCTCGGTTCCGGCATCATTATAGGCATAAACATACTTCTCATTGGTACTGATCCATCCGTCTCCGCTTTCGTTGCCTTGGTAATACTCATACAAGGTCTGGCGTCCCTTGGCGTCATAGGCAGAGACCTGTTTGTAATCTGTCACCAGGAGGTTCTTATTGTAATCCCATCGGTGCCACTCATCCAGGATTATGTTCCCATTTACATCATACTGCCTCACGAGTTTAGTGCTCGGCACATTGCCTACGTTATGTTCGAAAGAAATCGGGAGTTTATTTTCGTATCCAATCACGTAGTTATATGCCAGGGTTTTGTCTGTTCCTATTAGATAGTAGGCATTGATACTTGTCAGGTTTCCATCATTATCGGAAGTAAATTCATATTCAGAATTTCCATCATAGAACGAGTAGAAAAAGATTCCGTAAGAGGGAATGTTTATGCCGGCTCCTTTAGATGTGGATATGATGGTAGCGCCTTCGGAATCGTAATTGTTGTGGGTAATAATTGTCGCATAGACTTTATTCCTGTCAACCGCCTTCTCTCCATTGTCGTATGTTTCCTCCCAAGATATTACCCAACCATTATCTTTCCATGAATAACGTGTACCCGCGATAGGTATTCTGTTGTTGAAATTGCTCGTTGTCTTGGATTGTCCAACCCATTCATTGTCTATTCCGGTATAGCCTTCGTATAAGGTTCGATCCCCGTTAGCGTCATATTTGCTTACGCTTTTGGAAAGTTTAATCCATTCATTATTTACTCCGGTATAGCGTTCGTATAAGGTTTGACCATTAGCGTCATATTCATATACGTATTTTTCAACAGGCGCCCATTCACTCCCTTCTCCCTTATAGGATGCGTTTAATAAGGTTCGAGGATTCCCGTTAGCATCATAGTCATATATGCGCTCAGCTTTTTCATCAGGCATCCATTCTTTGCCTACTCCGGTATAGCTTTCGGATAAGGTTTGACTCCCATGGCTGTCATATTTATATACCTCTTTTTTACCAGGCATCCATTCATTGCCTACTCCGGTATAGCTTTCGCGTAAGGTATAATGCCCGTAGTCGTCACGTGCATATACGTCTTTGGTAAACGGAGCCCCTTCTTCTGTGTAGTATTCGTTCAAGATATTACCCCAATTGTCATACGCATATTTGCGGGATGGAACCCATTCATTGTCTTTTCCGTAATAGTATTCGTCTAAGATTTTAGTCCCTTTGTCGTTATATGCATATACATATTTGTATTGTTTGAGCCACGTGTTATCTGCGCCGGAGTAGTTTGCGTCTAAGACTTGATATCCGTAGTCGTCATACGCATATTCGGATTTATAGGAGTTTACCCAGTCGTCTCCATTCCAGTAAGACCGTTCATATAGCGTGAGCCTTCCCTTGGTGTAGGTATACACCGTTTTGTTTTGTTTGTCGCCCGTCATCGAGTATGTTACTGTGAAGGCGTACGTTGTTGTTCCGTCGGATCGTAACTGCATGCCTGCGGTGTTGGCGCTGCTGAGCTTCATGAAAGCTTCTGGGGCTCCCTTGCCACGGGCCTTTTCTTTCTGTTGCGCTTCTTGTGCTTCGGCTTTTGAGCGAGCTTTTTGTGCTTCCGCTTTAAAGCGGGCTTCCTGCGCTTCGGCTTTAAACTGCACTCTTTCTGCTTCCGCCTTAAAGCGGGCTTCCTGTGCTTCGGCTTTTAAGCGGGCATCTTGTGCTTCAAACCTTAATTCGCCGGCGTCGTGGATGGTTACTTTACTTTGCCCCGTAGCTGTGAGGCATGTCATCAGCAGTCCGATTAGCAGGACTGCCGGTAGCGTAATGTTTTTTCTCATAACGATAAATGTATTGTTTAGTTTGCCTCGCCCAGTCCCGGTGCGAGATTATTCATGTTGGTTTATTGAAAACGCGGGACTGCCGCTGGTTGAAGCGGGCGTCTTCGTTGTGAGGGCAGGCCTCCCCGTTGTATAAAAAGCGAGGTTAGTGTCTCCCTGTTCAGAAGGTTACAGCCACACAGCCCTACAGGGTAGAGCAGATGTATGCTGCGGGTCTTTCATGTTCATACACATTGTTCTTTTTGTTCTTTCTTGTTCTTTTCTTGTTCTTATAGGTTTAAATACTGTTAGTTACATGGTTTTTCTGGGCTGCTTGAAAATACCGCCGTTTAAATGTCTCAATAGATGAGGCGTTCAGGGCTGTTTCCGCTGTCCGTCCCGTTTTTTAGTTATTTGTTAGTAAATAAATCGAATAAGTGAATTTATTTATCGCACGAAAAGCAGTTGAATATGAAAGATTATTCCTATTTTTGTGTAGGATTTAAACGGCGGTATATCTTGCTCTATAACCTCCAAATTCAACTCCATCCCCCACTCCGTCCACCTCGCCCACCCCCCAACCCCCTAAAGGGGGGGCTAAAGAGAATCGTCGCTCTTAGCCCCCCCCTTTAGGGGGTTGGGGGGTAAGCGTTCTAAGACATCTGTTACCGGCTTTGTATAATTTTAGGACTTTGTACATATTAATTTCGTATAGTTGTGCCGTCAGTTTAAGGGTTTCACATCTGTGAAACTTTCCTTTCACGGCTGTGAAACCCTCCTTTCACGGCTGTGAAACCCTCCTTTCACAACTGTGAAACCTTCAATCTGTAGTGAGCAAAACCATAAACTATTGGATATAAACAACTAAAACGATGAGATAAACTGACGAATGCATCAGTTATATTCCACGCAGGATAGCTTTGTATGTCGTATTCAGAAGACGATTTCGAACGTTGTCCAACCGTTATGTGTGGCGAGGCTGAAACGGCAACCGTGATTGATCAATACGTCGCGGACAAACAGTAGGCCGATTCCTTTGCCTGCCGGCTTGGTGGTAAAGAAAGGGGTGAATAGTTTCTCCTGGGTTTGTTCGCCTATACCGGGGCCATTGTCTTCTATGCGGATAGACAGGGGGGATGCGGAGGTGACGATGCGTATCTCACCTTGCTGCCCGATCGCTTCGTAGGCGTTTTTGATGATGTTTACCAATACTTGTTCTAACTGGATGCCGTCTGCCTGAACGTCTGGCGCGCTTTCGGCAAGGATTAATTTCAGCCGGATGCCGCGTTGCTGGCACTCCATACGGGTAAGGGCTTCTACGGCGCGGGCTTGTTCGTTCAGGGAGATGGGCGACAATACCGGTTCGGGTATCCTCACTACGTGCGCCAGGTTTTCTATAAAATGCGCCAGGTTGCCGCAGCGGTCGTATGAAGCGTCTACGGCAGCCAATACGTCTTCCCACTTCTTTATCCCCTCTTGCCTGAATATGTCGGAAACGATGCTCAGGGTGGAGCCTATCGCTCCTACCGAGTTATTCACTTCGTGAGACATCATGCGGATGATCCGTTCGTACGATTCTTTTTCGATCTTTACTAACTCGTGCGTTAATTCTTCAATGAATATAAAGGGATGGTCGAATCCCTGATCAATAAAGGAAGAGCGGACGCAGCGGTAAACGGATATGCCTCGGCCTCTCACGATCACATCATCGTCTGGGTTCAGCGCAGCCAGGGCCGGGGCCAGGGCGGAGGACACGTCATTCAGTTTGCGCCCTCTTACTTCTTCTATATCTCCGATGCCTAACAGGGCCAGTCCGGCAGGGTTTATATCGGCAATCTCTTTGGCGAACGTAAGAATAATAATGCCTTGCGGGGAGGCTTTGATCAGTAAATCGAGGAACTGGTTCTTCTCTCTTACCTGTAGCCGTTCGTTACGTAAATGGGTGATCATCCGGTTGAAGATGTCGATTACCTGGTCGGCGTCTTTGTTTTTTACCGGGCGGAGGTGCGTAGTAAAGTCTTGTTCTTTCAATAAGTCCATCCCGCTCAGCAGTAACTGATAGGGGCGGATCAGCGTGCGATAGAGGAAAAGGGAAAACAGCAGCGAGGCAAGCGCGATCCCCTGCATCACCCAAAAGGGAAAATGCCGGCCGTAAAAGAGAGCAAAGCCGGCGCCCGTAAAAAGCAGCGCAACAGAAACGACGATGACCCAAAACACCCACTTCGGCTTCATAAGGGAATCTACTCCGGCAAGGTTATACCATACTTTTCCAACCGGCGGTAAAGCGCCTGGCGGGTAACGCCCAAGGCGGCAGCTACTTTCGACAGGTTGCCGCCATACCGTTCTACCGCTTTCAGGATCGTATGCCGCTCTACGCTTTCCAGCGATTGTACGGGCTGCGGCTCTGCGCCCGCGCTTACCGGGATTTCGATATACTGTTCCTTCAAGTCCTTTCCGGTAATCAGCCTTTTCCCCGACACAAGGATGGTGCGGTCTACCAGGTTCTTCAGTTCCCTGATATTGCCCGGCCAGGGAAGCATCCGCAGGAAATCGTAGGCATCCGCAGCGATCTCTGCCGGCTCCGTCTGGTTTGCTTCCGCCTGTTTTCGTACAAAGTGCGCCACCAGCAGGGGAAGGTCTTCCAGGCGTTCCCGCAGGGAAGGTACGCGTATGGTGATTAAATTGATGCGGTAAAACAAGTCTTCGCGGAAGGCGCCCCGGGTAACCATTTCCGCCAGGTGACGGTTGGTTGCGCTTATCACACGCGTATCCACCTGGCGCGGTCGGCTGTCGCCCAATACTTCAAAGGTACGATCCTGAAGAACGCGCAGAAGTTTTACCTGGCATACTACATCCAGCTCGCCTATTTCGTCCAGAAAGATCGTTCCTTTGTCTGCCAATTCAAAGCGTCCGGCACGGTCTCGACGGGCATCGGTGAAGGCTCCCTGCTTATGTCCGAACATTTCGCTCTCAAACAACGACTGTGAGATACCACCCAGGTTTACCTTTATAAAAGGCTTCTCCCGCCGGTGGCTTGCCTGATGGATCGCTTCGGCTATCAATTCTTTGCCTGTGCCGCTTTCGCCGGTAATTAATACCGAGGCGTTCGTATGCGCAATCCGGTTTACAGTCTGTAATACCTGCGCCAGCAGGGGAGAACGGCCGATGATCGTATCCTGCAACGCCAGGGGGGGCGGCGGCGTTTCCTTTTGCTTCCCGTCTTGCCGGCTCAACTGGATGGCCGTCTGGATGGTATTCAGCAGCAGCAGGTTATTCCATGGCTTTGTGATGAAGTCGAACGCTCCGGCTTTAATTCCTTTTACGGCCAGGCCTATCGAGCCCCATGCCGTAATCAGTATCACCGGCACATCCGGGCAAAAGACGCGTATCTCTGCCAGTAGTTGTAGTCCTTCTTCGCCGGTGGTGGTATGGGTATAATTCATATCCATCAGGATCAGCTCCGGGCTTGTTTGCCGCACAAAGGCAATGGCTTCCTTCGGCGTGGAAGCTGTCTCCACCTGATAGCCGGCCCGCTTCAGTACCAACGTCAGCGAAGCCCGCACAGTCATGTCGTCATCACAAATCAGAATCATAAGCAAGTAGTCAAAGTAGTCAAAGTAGTCAGGTAGTCAGGTAGGTTGGAAAATTAGATCCTTAGTGAGGCTCTGATTTGTTCTATCTTTTCTTCTGCTGCTTGCCGGGCTTCGGCCAGTTCTTCGAGGTTACTTACTTTATAATGTACTTCGCAATAGAATTTAATCTTAGGCTCTGTGCCCGAAGGGCGGATGGATACCTTTGTTTTGTCTTCCGTTACGTATTGAAGTACATTGGAGGTGGTGGGCATATCCAGTATAAGCGTCTCCTTATCCTGGCAGCTATAGCCTTTTAAGGTAGAATAGTCATAGATGAAAGCTACTTGGGAGCCGGCTATTTCCGTTAATGGATTCTTCCGGTAGTCAGTCATCATCGCTTCTATTTCTTCCGCTCCGCTTTTGCCTTTCTTTACAACGGAGATGCCTTTTTCGAGCGAGAAGCCGTATTCCACATAGATACGTTGCAATAATTGATAGAGAGACAGCCCCTGATCTTTTGCCCAAGCCGTCATTTCGGCCAGGATAGCGCAGGCGGATACGGCGTCTTTATCACGCACAAAGTCTTCACACAGGAAGCCGTAGCTCTCTTCTCCTCCGCCGATGTAGCTCTTCTTTCCTTCATTCTCACGCATTACGTTGGCGATCCATTTGAATCCGGTGTACACATCATACAGCTCTACGCCGTTCTTTTCGGCTATTGTGCGGACAAGTTCGGTGGTTACAATGGTTTTTACAATGTATTCTTTCCCTTCCAGCCTGCCCAATTCCCGCCAGCGGGTGATCAGATAATACACAAACAGCAAGGCCGTCTGATTGCCATTGAGCAACACCCATTCGCCTTCGTTATTCTTTACGGCGGCCCCTACACGGTCGCCATCGGGGTCGGTTGCCAACACTAATTCGGCGTCTGTCTCTTTTGCTTTTTCTACCGCCATGGCAAGCGCAGCCGGCTCTTCCGGGTTGGGCGAGATGACTGTAGGGAAATCGCCGCTCACCACATCCTGCTCCGGTACGTGTATGACCTGGGTAAACCCAAACGCTTTTAATGTATCCGGCACGATGCGTACCCCCGTCCCATGGATCGGCGTATAGACAATCTTGAGGTCGCTATGCCGACTGATAGCGTCTTTCGACAACGAAATACCGGCCAGCGCTTCGATGTATGCTGCGTCTATCTCTGCTCCGATAATTTCAATCAGGTCTTTATTCCCTTTAAATTTGATGTCCGCAGCGTTCCGTATTTTGTTTACTTCGGCAATTGTATTTTTATCATGGGGAGCAATCATCTGTGCGCCGTCATCCCAATAGGCCTTATACCCGTTGTACTCTTTTGGATTATGCGAGGCCGTAAGGATGATCCCGCTCTGGCATCCCAGCTTCCGAATGGTATACGACATCTCAGGCGTTGGCCGTAGATCGTCATACAAATAAGCCTTAATGCCATTGGCAGAAAAGATGTCGGCCGAAATCTCTGCAAATTTGCGACTATTGTTACGGCAGTCGTGCCCGATAACAACTTTTATCTGCTTCAACTCTCCGAATTGCTTTTTCAGATAATTAGACAAGCCTTGTGTAGCCGCGCCAACCGTATAGATATTCATCCGATTGGTTCCTACGCCCATAACGCCCCGCAAGCCGCCTGTTCCGAATTCAAGTTCTTTGTAAAAAGCGTCGATTAAATCGGTAGGGTCTTCCTTGTCAAGCAATGCTTGTACATCTCTGCGTGTTTCTTCGTTGTAGCTCTGCGTAAGCCAACCTTTTGCCCGGTTTCTTACCATTTCTAATAACTCGCTGTTTTCCATAATTATTGATGTATATTACTATAATTCGTTTTTGTTTAGGAGGAGCAAATATATTAATTAATCGCCAACTACCAACCGAAATAACAGACTTATGCTAAAAAACATGGCAGAGGGATTTTTTGTACTAACTATTTTTTCTATGTTTGTTCGCTAAACAAAAAAAAGAGATCATGAGAAAAACAGCCAATCTATCACTACTTCTTCTTTTAGGGCTATCCTTTTGTTTTACCCGCTGCAAAGACAAGGATCTGGAAGTTGATCCTCCTACAGTTTTTAATCTACAGGGTAACTGGGAATGCAGGGATACAACCATTTGGATAGGAGGAGAATCTCCCGAATATAATTACAGAACGCTAACGTTTTATGATACAACATTTGAGTATATCATTGAAATAGAAAAAGAAGACCCGAACGATCATTCGGCAACCATAAGCGCAATACATACTATAAAAGGCGTATATTCCATATACTATCCTACCATTAGATTCACACCTGATCTACAAGAAGATTAT
>JAISCM010000181.1 GCA_031265595.1 Tannerellaceae bacterium | reverse complement strand
CAGGAGAACTGGCAGAATCATAACGAGCTGGAACGTGGGAATCCGGTGCGTGTGATCAAAGAAGAGTTGACCAGGTGAATGTGACGAAGTGGATGTGGCTACCGGTTTTTTACGTACATTTGCCCTACAGAAAAGAAAGATAAGATATGGAAACAAAAACGACCGGCTACCGAACCAGGCAAGCCGACCTCCCAACCAAGCGTTATTGCCAGACGTTGGATTTGAAGGATGATCCCCAACTGATAGCATTGTATAAGAAGTATCATAGCGAGGAAGAATCCTGGCCTGAGATACGAGAAGGGATCCGTAGCGTAGGGATACTGGAAATGGACATATACCTTATAGGCGCCCGTTTGTTTATGATCGTAGAAACGCCCGTAGACTTTGAGTGGGATACGGCTTTTGCGAAGCTGGCCGGTATGCCCCGCCAGGCCGAGTGGGAAGAAAGGATGTCTGTTTTCCAGGTAGCCGACCCCAAAGCCGGCTCTGCTGAAAAATGGCAGTTGATGGAACGGATCTTCAGGCTTTACGAATAAGTTCGAGCAGCATCAGTAAAGCCATATTGGAAGCGCGTACGATATTCATTTCGCGGATACCGGCGAAATGATAACATCCGGACACGACCTCTCCTTTGTATGCGGCGGCGATCCAGACGGTTCCGACGGGCTTTCCGGGCATACCTCCGTCCGGCCCGGCAATGCCGGAGGTAGAAACGGCGCAGTCGCACCCCAATACACGCAAGGCGCCCAGTGACATTTGCTCCACAACCGGCTGGCTTACGGCGCCATACCGGGCCAGGTCTTCGTGGGATACGCCCAGCACACGGTGTTTTACTTCGTTGCTGTAGGAAACAATGCCGCCTGTAAAATAGCGCGAACTGCCCGGGACAGACGTCAGCATGCTTGCGATACGTCCTCCCGTGCAGCTTTCGGCTGTTCCCATTGTCAGGCGCTTGGCGAGCAGGGCTTCACCAATCAGTTCTTCTATCGCTTTGTCTTCTTCGGCCAGGACGTGCCCGGCTATCAGCTTATGTAGCTTATTGTTTTGTTCTGTCAGGGCCTGTTCAGCCTGTTGTTCGTTGCTTCCGTAGGCGGATAGGCGCAGACGGATCAATCCCGGTTGAGGCAGGTAGGCTAATTTAATGAACGAAGGCAGTTGCTCTTCATACCCGGCAAGTTGCATCGCCAGCATAGACTCGGTGAATCCGCCTACCCAGGTAGTTTGGTGGCGAATGAAAACGTCTTGCCCGAACCTCTTTTTCAAACGGGGGATTACCTCGTTTGTCATCAGCCACTTCATTTCGTAAGGGACGCCGGGCATGGATACCAGTATTTTCCCGTCTTTCTCAAACCAGGTACAGGGGGCCGTGCCTACCCGGTTTTGGATAACCGTACATTTGTCGGGCACCATGGCCTGATTGCGCGTCAGTTCGTTGATGGCCCTGCCCGATGTACGAAAAAGAGTCCGGATGTTTTTGTATACCTCTTTGGAGAAATGCCGCTCGCTGTTGAAATAGCGGCATAGCGTCTTTTGGGTAATATCATCTTTGGTTGGGCCGATACCGCCTGTCAGTAATACGATGGGGGCGCTGTTCATGGCTGCATCGATGGCGTCCAGTATATCGTTTTCCACATCGCCTACGGCCGTCCGGCGGATCACCTGAAAGCCGGCTTTGCCTAATTCCTGCCCCATCCAGGCAGAATTGGTATCTACTACCTGCCCGATGAGCAGCTCATCGCCTATTGTTATTAGCTGTACGTTCATATAACTACTCTTGAAAAAGGGACTGCATCCATGGCGCAAAACTCCTGTTTTATATATTTATAGTAGCCGGATATAGCCACCATGGCGGCATTATCGGTGGTAAAAGCAAAGGGGGGGATATGGATCTTCCAGCCGTATCGACTGGCATAGCTGTGAAAAGCGTCGCGCAATCCGGTATTGGCCGATACGCCTCCGGCAACGGCTACTTCTTTTATCTGTAAATCCTTCGACGCTTTCAGCAGTTTGTCCATCAGGATATCCACTACGGTTGCCTGTAGAGAGGCGCATAAGTCTTGCTTGTTCTTCTCTATAAAGCCGGGATCTTCTTTAAGCCTGTCGCGTAAGGTATACAGGAAAGAGGTTTTTAATCCGCTGAAACTATAGTCATAGCCGGCGATATGCGGTTTGGCGAATGTAAAAGCTTTCGGATTTCCTTCGCTGGCAAGCTTATTTACCACCGGCCCTCCCGGATAGCTTAATCCCATTACTTTGGCGCATTTATCGAAGGCTTCGCCGGCGGCGTCGTCAATAGTCTGGCCGATCACTTCCATATCGTCATAGTTGTTTACTTTGATGATCTGCGAATTTCCGCCGGAAACCAATAAACAAAGGAAAGGAAAAGACGGCTGATGGCTATCTTCCGGCGTTTCTTTAATGAAATGTGCTAAAACATGTGCCTGAAGATGGTTTACGGCTATCATGGGAATGCCCAATGAGGCCGATAAGCCTTTGGCAAACGACGTCCCTACAAGTAGCGAACCCATCAACCCCGGCCCCCGGGTAAAGGCTACGGCATGTAGTTCGGACGTAGCTATATCCGCACGTTTCAGCGCTTCGGCCACTACCGGAATGATATTTTGCTGATGCGCCCTCGACGCCAGCTCCGGGACAACGCCGCCATACGCCTCATGCACAGCCTGTCCGGCAATTACATTTGACAGCATAACCCCCTCCCGTATCACCGAAGCAGATGTATCGTCGCAGGATGATTCGATCCCTAAAATCGTTATATTCATTAATTAGTTACTTAGTTGCCTGGTATTTTTTAATGCAAAATAACGAAATCTATGACGATATTGTTGTAGTTTTGCGCATAAAAATAGTGTAAAGAGATTAAAGGGTTAAAATACATAGTTGTAATACTGTTTACTATCTTTTGGATTTTCTACGCTATCCCTGTTATTTTATTGAATATTCCATTCATTCAGCGGAA
>JAISCM010000171.1 GCA_031265595.1 Tannerellaceae bacterium | reverse complement strand
TCATTACCCGAAGGGAACGAATCAGGGAAGAAATACAAAATCAAAAGGACGAAAACACCCATCGGAAGACAGCAGTATGCACAGGCTAAAACAACCTTATACAGCAAGCTTGTAAGGGGTGGCAACATTAGTGACTGATAAATGGTAACGTTTGGGAGCGATGCCGAAAGTTTATAAACACTTCGCGAAGACTCTTTCAACACTTCGCGAAGACTTACTGAGGCTATTGCGAAGACTTTTTTTTAGTATTTGATATGTCTCTTTATGGGATTGGGGGATCGGGAGGCATGCAGCCAACCTGGTGAATGAAAAGCGGCCAACCTGGTGAATAGATTTTTGTAAATTAGTGGAAAACAAAGAAAAAGGTATTACCTTTGAAAACTGAAATAGTATGTACTAAAGAGGGGGATATGGAAGCATCTATAGCTTATAGGGCGAGGATAGCCGACCGGATGTTGGAGGAGCAGCTTGAAGCATCGGGGGTAGTATTGATTCAAGGGCCTAAATGGTGTGGCAAGACTACTACGGCAGAACAGCAGGCGAGAAGTGCATTGTATATGGATAATCCGAAGATGCGCAAAAACAATTTGTTATTGGCGGAATCGGATCCGGACGTTTTTCTTAGGGGGGATACGCCCAGGTTGATTGATGAATGGCAACTGGCTCCGAAGTTATGGGATGCGGCACGGTTTGAGGTAAGTCGCAGGCGGTTGCCGGGGCAGCTTATTTTTACGGGATCGTCGGTTCCGCCGGATATGTCGGAATTAACCCATTCGGGTACGGGCCGGTTTGCCTGAATACTTTTGGTTTGCTTTTTGAAACGATGGCCGTGCGCGATCTTCGGGTGTATGCTGATGCGCTCGATGGGCAAGTGTATCACTATCGCGACAAGAATGGGCTGGAATGTGATGCCGTATTGCATCTGCGTAATGATAGTTTTGGCCTGATAGAGATAAAGTTGGGCGGCGACAGCCTGATAGAATCCGGCGCCCATACGCTCAGGAGGTTGGCAGAAAAAATAGATACTACAAAAATGAAATCTCCTTCGTTCCTGATGGTTCTTACCGGTTTGGGCCAATATGCTTATCGGCGGGAGGATGGTGTTTGTGTAGTACCAATCGGTTGTTTGAAGGATTAATGTGTTTGTATTAGATAAATAGTGTAAAAAAGCAGGATTCTTATACTAAATCTGTTATTTTTGCATGGTATGAATAAAGTGAAATGGACTTTATGGGTTGTATGTATGCTGTGCTGCCTGGAGGGGTATGCACAGCAGATCAAGATGAATACGATTCCGGCTGATGTGCAGAGGGCTTATATTGATAAGGGCGATACGATAGCGATTGTGCATTTGAGGGATGTGTATGTGTATCCGGAGATTCGTTTTAAAAATAAGAAGGAGCAGGAGAAGTATACCAGGCTGGTGAGGGATGTGAAACGTACGCTGCCTTATGCCCGGTTGATTTATGATACATTGATTGAGACGTATGAGTATATGGAGACGCTTCCTGATGAGAAATCGAAGGAAAGGCATCTCAAACAAATGGAAAAGGATTTGTTTAAGCAATACAAGCCTGAACTGAGAAAGCTTACTTTCTCGCAAGGTAAGTTATTGATCAAACTGATAGACAGGGAGTGTAATCAGTCGAGTTATAATCTGTTGAAGGCGTATCTGGGGAGTTTTCGTGCAGGGTTTTGGAATCTCTTTGCCGGTGTGTTCGGCGTTAGTCTGAAAAGTGAATATGATCCGAAGGGGGCGGATGCGCTGACGGAGCGTATCGTAGTGCTTGTTGAAAACGGGTTAATCTGATAGTTGCTTATATAGATCCCAGATGATGATGCCGGCGGATACGGATACATTCAACGAATGTTTTGTACCATATTGGGGGATTTCAACACATAGATCGCAGTTATCAACCACCTCCTGTTGCACGCCTTTTACTTCATTGCCAAAGATAATGGCATATTTCCGGCCTTTTTCCAGGACGAGTGTATCCAGCCGGATGCTTCCTTCCGTTTGTTCGGCTACGCACAGGGTATATCCTGCTTTCTTTAGCGTATCAATTGCTTCCGGTGTGTCTTTATAATAGATCCAATCTACAGTATCTTCGGCTCCGAGGGCTGTTTTGTGAATTTCCGGGTGGGGCGGGCAGGCGGTTATTCCACAAAGGTAAACGGCCTCTACCCTAAAGGCGTCTGCTGTGCGGAATACCGAACCTACATTATTCAGGCTCCTTACATGGTCTAACACCACTACCAGGGGGATCTTCGTACTGTCTTTAAAGGCCTCGGCAGTAAGCCTGTTCAGTTCTGTAATCTTTAACTTACGCATGCGATGAACGTTTGGGTGCAAAAGTAATGATTTCATGTTGAAACCTCGTTCAAAAGATTCTCATAAATAGTGAATAGAAAGAAGGCTGTACGTATTGCAGCATCCAATTTTTTATATATAGCCGCTATTATATAAATCTACCAAACTTTTTACCTTTCATTTATCAGCCTGTTTCGAGGCAAATGATTCACCGGAAAGCGAGCAGTAGGCAATCATTTTTTTTCCACATCCGCACTTATAAGCCTCTTGTTAATGAAAAACCGTAAATAGTAGACAACCAACTAATAAAAGTACAGACCGGTTGTTAATAACTTATCAATAACTATCGCCTTCGTACTAATAACGAAATAAGCAACTATATCCGGATAAAACAATAAACCGTTTCAACACCCTATCATCATCATAAAGAATTTATTTTTGAATTTATAATAGAAAGAAATATAATAATAAATTGTGGAAAACTAAAAATCAGGAAGTTTCGCAAATGTAAGAAGAATGTCGTAACTTTGCCTATTATGATGAAGGAAGAAATAAACAAGTTACGAAAAGAAAAGAATGCGCTTATCCTGGCCCATTATTACCAGACGGGCGATATACAGGATATAGCCGATTTTGTAGGGGATAGCCTGGCGTTGGCCCAATGGGCGGCAGAGGCTACGGCAGATATAATCGTGCTATGCGGCGTTCATTTCATGGGCGAAACGGCTAAGATACTTTGTCCGGATAAGAAAGTGCTGGTGCCCGACCTGGAGGCTGGTTGCTCGCTTGCCGATAGCTGCCCGGCAGATGCGTTTACAGCGTTTGTAAACCAGCATCCCGGCTACACCGTTATTTCTTACGTAAATACAACGGCTGCGGTGAAAGCCGTAACAGATATAGTAGTTACTTCAACCAATGCCCGGCAGATAGTGGATAGTTTTCCACCAGATACCAAGATACTGTTTGGCCCAGACAGAAACCTGGGGAATTACATCAATAGCATCACCGGCCGCACGATGCTGCTTTGGAACGGCGCCTGCCATGTACACGAACAGTTTTCACTTGAAAAGATACTAACACTGAAAGAACAGTATCCCGAAGCCGAGATCATTACCCATCCCGAATGTAAGCAACCCATCATACAGGTATCCGATTTTGTAGGATCTACAGCCGCCCTGCTGCGGCATACCGTTCAGTCGGGCAGCCAGCAATTCATTGTAGCTACAGAAAGCGGCGTAATTCACGAAATGCAAAAGAAAAGCCCGGACAAAACGTTTATCCCGGCCCCTCCGAACGATAGTACCTGCGCCTGCAACGAATGTAGTTTTATGCGTTTGAATACCATGGAAAAGCTTTATAACTGTCTGAAATATGAAACGCCCGAAATACGTATAGATAGCGCCATACAGGCAAAAGCCATACGGCCTATCCGCCGGATGCTCGAACTATCCCGGCAATTAGGCTTATAAGGCTTATTGCACAACGGCAATCTTTGTTACTACGCTTTCTTTGGCTTCCGGCGTGGCAGCTATTACTAAATAGACACCGGCGGCTACGTACTGGCTACTTTTGCTGCGGCAATCCCAGCTTATCTGCCCGCCTACCGATTTAGTCTGGTAAATAAGATTGCCTTTTACGTCTGTAATTTTCACATTCGAGTTTTCCATCAAACCGGTAATGATCACCTTTTGATTAAAGGCAGGCCTTACAGGGTTGGGGTAGGCATATACATCGGAGTAGCTTTCGCTTCCTTCGGTTGCATCGCCCCAGTACGAAACCAGTCCCTTGTCTGTGCCAATGAATACTTCGCCCGTTTTATTATTAATAGCGAGGCTTTCAATCGCGTTGGATAGCAAAGGAGAATTTTCGGCCCTGAAGTGTTCGATTACCTGGGTTCCGTCTTCGCTTACTAAGTAAAGGCCGTCGCTTCCTGTACCCAGCCATTTGCGGTTTCCTCCGTCTACGGCTATGGCTTTTACCTTTTCATCTTTTAAGAAAGCCTGGCTCTCTCCGTTTTCGTCTGTATAGATAATTCTGTTGAAGCTTGTTTTTTCTTTATTTACTAAGGCATTGGATGGGTTATACAGCAGGATAGCCCCCCGGTTGGTTCCTATCCACAGGGTATTGTTTTTGTCTTCTGTTATACAGTAAAATTCGGAAGCTCCTATGTTTCCATCCCGGTCGTGTAGGGTACTGAAATGATAGAAGTCGTAGCCGGCGCTGTTGTCCAGCTCACTTCTTTCGTTAAATACTAATATACCGCTTCTATCGGCCCGGGCAAGGTTTACCCACTTATCGCCATTGGCGGTGATGAGTATTTTATCTGCTAAGGCAGCATTGGCTACTCCCGGTATAGGGATAGATGCCCAGCTTCCATCCGCCTTTAGTACTTTTATTACGTCTGAAACGCTGCTGTTCGTCATCCACAGATTATTGTTCTTATCGAAGCAGAGGCCTTCTACGCGGGTGTAATAACCGGATGGAAGAGCATTTTGCAGCGGGCTGTTGGTATCGTTATATCTTTTGACTAATTCATTATCTTTTAGTTCGAAGACGCCTCCTCCCCAGGTAGAGACGAATAGATGATTGTCATCGTTTTTGTCTACAGCTATGCTGGTGGCATCTTCTAATCCGCTTATGGGGGGGATGTTGTTCCAGCTTTGTTCCTGTGTATTGTATAGCATAACTGTTCCTGCTCTGTAGAGGCGGTCTGTCCCTCTTCCTCCACCGGCCACGTATAGCTTGCTGTTGTGCATGGTAAGGAAATCGGCATAGTTGCGAATGGGGCTGTTACTATTTATATCGCTTACGATAAGTTGGTATTGATTGGCGTTTGTCCGTTCGATCCCTGTAATGCCCTTTTCGCCGGCGGCCAACCAATATTTCCGGCTGTCTTTCGTACAAGATACATCCCTTATATCGCTAAAGCTTCCTTTTTCCCTTTCGGTCAATGAAGAATAGATAAATAATTCATTGGCAGAATGGGCAAGCAGCAGGCCATTCTCTACCTTCATACCCGTAAGGGAAGCGTTGGCCAATACTGTTTTTGTACTATTATCCGCCTGATAGTAAATACCCTTGCCTCTTACAAGGAAGCATAACGTATTCTTAAATACAGCCAATTGCCGGATCGTATTATCCGCCTGTATGGTATGATCAGGCTTCCAGTTATTGGGATCTATCAGATTATCATTGAGCGAAGCCTTCAATACACTGCTTCCGGTAGCCGCATATATATACGTATCTTTGATAGCAACAGACGAAACAGGCGTATTCAGGCGATAGGTTTCTTTTATCTCTTTTCGCTGAAGATCTATCACTATAATACCGAATCCGGCAGCTAAGTAAGCTGTGCTCTTATCCGTATAAATAGAGGTTACCTCTTTGTTTTGGATACTATTGTTTTCCATCAGAAACGGGAGGTTGGTTACTCCTTTATCTCCCAGCAAATCAATATTGCCATTCAGGTAGGTAATGATCAACGTATTTTCATCAGAACTAAACCGGATGCTTATGATATTATTATCACTCAAGGCAGGATTCGTCTCCTTAGCATAATAAGCAATACTTTTATCTTCTTTATTATAACTATACAGCGAGCCATTGGCTACAGCAAATACATGATTATTCCCTTCGGCCACCAGGCTCGTATTGTGATAAGACAGATACGACCGCCAGGTGTCGGCGCCTTTCAGATACCCCGTTTGCGATAAGCTGAACAGGCAAATACATACAATTAACAGCCGTTTCATTAGGAATAAGTAGATAAAAATGTGGCTAATTCTTTCACAGCTAAGGCCCGGTGGCTTATCAAATTCTTCAACTCATGCCCCATCTGGGCAAACGTCTGCACATACCCCTCCGGCACAAACAAGGGATCGTAACCAAAGCCAGCCTCCCCCCTCCTTTCCGTCAGAATAGCGCCCTTGATAATACCTTCAAACAGATACTCTTTGTCCTGCACAATAAGTGCTATAACCGTGCGAAACCGCGCCTTCCTATTCTCCAGCCCCTGCATTTGGCAAAGAAGCTTATCCATATTAGCCGACGCATCGTTCCCCTCCCCTGCATACCGGGCAGAATATACACCCGGCGCATTGTTCAGCGCCTCCACTTCAAGCCCCGTATCATCAGCAAAACAATCATACCCATACCCCTGCCTGATATACCGTGCCTTTAACAAAGCATTCCCTTCCAACGTATCAGCCGTCTCCGCTATATCATCATAACAAGCAATATCAGCCAAAGAAAGCAACCTCACCCTATCAGAGATGATCTGCCGCACCTCCCCCAGCTTATGTTTATTATTAGTAGCAAATACCAATTCAGTAACCATTTTATCAACATGTTTAGATAAATATAACGATAAAGGATTGATTTTATTTCAGGTAATGCACAAAACCATGTAGTGCGCAGTATATATTCCGGTTTGGTGGTCATTGATGTAAAATAGTAAAAACTTTTTGTAATTTTGTACTTTGAATGATGAAATTAAAATCAAAAATTTTGACTTCAAAAAGATACTATATGAATCGTTTCATTACAGGCTTTGATAAAGACAGAGCGATAAGGGTATTCTCCTGGGGTATCTATTTGTTTGTGAACCTCATCTTTTGTATTAAATACAATCCGGTTGCTGAGGTGAAAGTTCTGTATCTGTTGGTGGCTTATCCGTTGTTTGTATGGGGGGTGTTTAAGCTTACTCAATATAAGGGTATGCAGCAAAGGGCTTTCTTTTTTGTGCTTGTTGCCGGGTTTATTTTGTTATTGGCTTTTTTATTGATGCAGTATATAGACCGGTATGCTGTGGATGTAGACCGTTGGTCGGCGTTGGCTTTTTGGAGTGAGAATTTGAAGAATGGTGTTTTCCCTTATGGTACGCCTACGCATAGAGGGGGGTATGCTTCTCCCTATCCGGTTTGGCAGTTGTTTCATTTTCCTTTTCATTTAGCGGGCGATACGGGGTATGGGCAGTTGTTTTGTTTGTTGGTGTTTTTTGTGTTTCTTTATTTCAA
>JAISCM010000120.1 GCA_031265595.1 Tannerellaceae bacterium | reverse complement strand
GGTCTGTAATTTTTGGCTGAAAGGAGGCTGAAAGCTGAAAGATATAGCTACTTAACTACTTTTTACTACTTAATTCCTTGACTACTCTACCTCCTCTGACTACTTTTACAAAGTACGTTTCACCTTTCACCACCCCCTTGAAACCCGCTTCCAGAGCGGAAAGTAGGGTGAAACGTGCATGTTTCACCCATCCATTCTGCTTCCACCTCCGGCGGTCGCGCCACTTTCGCCCTCCCAACACCGGTGAAAGGAAATGAGCCCGGTGGAACGACCACGTTCCACCCTACTTTCCGCTCTGAGCACTGGTTTGAAGGGGGTGGTGGAAGGTGAAAGCAACATACTAAAACTCCCTGAGAAGGGTGATAAAATGGGTACACAAAACGATCCCGCGCGGAGTAACTCTTGAAAATTTGATGCGGTTGCCCTGAAAATCAGGAATAGATTATTTGTTCGTTAGATATAAATACGTACCTTTGCGGCTCGAAAAAATATTAATTACTAATTAAAAAGTGTTTTATGAATAATTATGAAACCGTTTTCATTTTAACTCCCGTTTTGTCTGATGCACAGATGAAGGAAGCGGTAGAAAAATTCACAAACCTGCTGAAAGGAGAAGGAGCAGAGATTGTGAACGAAGAAAACTGGGGATTGAAGAAATTAGCATACCCCATTCAGAAAAAGACAACAGGCTTCTATCAGTTAGTTGAATTTAAAGCCAATCCCGAAGTAATCGCCAAGCTGGAAATACAATTCCGCCGCGACGAACGTATCATTCGTTTCCTGACATTCCGCCAGGATAAATTCGCAGCAGAATATGCTATTAAGAGAAGAAACCTGAAATCATCTAAAGAAATTGTAAAGGAGAATTAAATTATGGCTACTCAATCGGAAATCAGATATTTGACCCCACCGTCTGTAGACGTTAAAAAGAAAAAATATTGCCGCTTTAAAAAGAACGGTATTAAGTATATCGATTACAAAGACCCCGAATTTCTTAAAAAATTCCTGAACGAACAGGGCAAGATCCTTCCCCGCCGCATTACAGGAACTTCTTTAAAATTCCAGCATCGCGTGGCGCAGGCTGTAAAAAGAGCCCGTCATCTGGCCCTGCTTCCATACGTAACCGATTTAATGAAATAATAAAAGTAGAGGAGACAGAATATGCAAGTTATTTTGAAAGAAGATGTAGTAAATGTAGGCTACAAGGACGACGTGGTAACAGTAAGAGACGGCTACGGACGTAACTTTCTAATCCCGCAGGGAAAAGCTGTGATCGCTTCCGATTCTGCAAAGAAAGTATTGGCAGAAAATTTGAAACAACGCGCTCATAAGTTAGCTAAAATAAAAGAAAATGCTCAGGCATTGGCCGCCAGGCTGGAAGGCATCTCATTGCTGATTGGCGCCAAAACCAGCTCAACGGGTACCATCTTTGGGTCGGTTACGAATATACAAGTATCAGACGCTTTAGCCAAACAAGGGATTGAGATAGAGCGCAAATTGATCTATATTAAAGACGCCGTAAAAGAAGTAGGCAATTATAAAGCGCTTATTAAACTTCATAAAGATGTATCGGTAGAAATATCATTTGAAGTTGTTTCCGAATAAACGAAAACGGCCAAATAATAACACGAAGGGATAATTCTTATAGAATTATCCCTTTTTTATATGATCCAGACAGGTATATACCTTATTATGACGAATATAAATTGTATGAATCTTGTGATTTAATTAACAAAAAACCTTATATTTGTTCCAGCAATCGTATGAATAGGTATTTACTGTGAATAAATTTATTTTATTACGTATATTTTGCTTAGCTGTTTTGTTTTTATTTAGTCCGCTTATACAGGCAAAAGATAAAAAAATTACTGTGGTAATCGACGCCGGTCATGGAGGAAAAGATTCCGGCGCCAAAGGCTCTACGGTAAATGAGAAAGCTATTAACCTGGCTGTAGCGCTTAAATTAGGCAATTTAATAGCGGCTAAACATGATGATGTAAAAGTGATCTATACCCGCAAGACGGATAAATTTATCGAACTGGATGAACGGGCGAATATTGCCAATAGAAATAAGGCAGACTTGTTTATCTCTATTCATGCAAATGCCGTTTTAAAAGGAAGCTATGTGAAAGGTGCGGAAACGTATACGCTGGGGCTGGCCCGTACGGAAGAAAATTTAGACGTGGCCAAACGTGAAAATTCCGTTATCATGCTCGAAGACGATTATCTTCAGAAGTATGAAAACTTTGATCCGAACTCTACCGAATCGTACATCATTTTTGAGTTTATGCAGAATAAGCACCTGGAGCAAAGTGTTAGTTTTGCGTCGGAAATCCAAAAAGAATTTACAGCGGCAAAGAGGATAGACCGCGGCGTTAAACAAGCCGGCCTGCTCGTGCTTCGCAAAACAAGCATGCCCGGCGTATTGGTAGAACTCGGCTTTATGACGAATAAGGAGGAAGAAAAATATATGAAATCGGCCGCCGGGCAGAATACCCTGGCTACGGCGCTTTACAATGCCTTTGCCAAATATAAGAAAGAATACGATAAAAGAACGGCAGGGCAGAATAAAACCGTAGCGCCGGCCCTATCCCCCAAGCAGGAAGCAAATGAAGAAACAGCGCGAAAAGAACCAAAAGAAACTGAAAGCACGGATGCGAAGCACGACCCGGTAGTATATAAAATACAGATACTCATTTCTGCCAAAAAGCTATCTACAACAGATAAATGCTTTAAAGGATACAAAAATATTTCCTGGTATCAGGATGGGAAAATGTATAAATATACCTATTTTGAGTCGGCAAACAAAGCAGCAGCAGATAAGAAACTGATACAGGTGAAAAAAGACTTTAGCGGAGCATTTGTAGTGGCTTTCAAAAACGGAAAGAGAAATTGATAATAAAATCTCATAAATATAAGCAAGGATGATGAAAAAGAAATTGACAAGAGAGGCGATCATTGGGATTGTAACAATTGTAAGTATAGGATTATTATACTTTGGCCTTAACTACCTGAAGGGAGTAAATCTCTTTAAACCGGTTAACCGCTATTATGTAGAATTTAAGAAAGTAAAAGATCTGACCGTTTCGAGCCCCGTATACGTGGAAGGCTTTAAAGTAGGCCTGGTAAGAAGCATTCAGTACGACTATAAGACGACAGATAAGATAACCGTAGAAATAAGTCTGGAAGATGTGATGAGAATAAACCGGGGCAGCTATGTAGTTCTTGAGAATAGCTTCCTTAGCGGATCGTCCCTGCAGATACACCTTAATAAATATGTAGATGAATTTGTAAAGCCGGGCGAATCCTTAGAAGGGCGTCTGGGGGAAGACATGATGGTATCCGTACAGGAAAGGATACTGCCGGGCGTAGAAGCCATCCTGCCTAAGATAGATTCGATACTGACGGGGTTGCAGCAGATCGTAAACCATCCGGCGCTTGCACAGTCGCTGACGCATATAGAACAAACTACGGGCAACCTGGAAGTATCCACCAGGCAATTGAATTTGTTACTGAACAGAGACGTCCCGCTGATCCTTGCAGACTTACAGCAGATAACATCCAATTTTACGGAAGTAAGCGAAGGCTTAAAGGAATTAGACATACAGACAACAATCAACAGCATGAACCAAACGCTTGCAAATCTAAAGCTTACTACGGATAAATTGAACTCGACAGAGAATAGTTTCGGCTTGCTTCTGAACGATAAATCACTGTATCTCAATCTGAACGGTGTATTAGATAATACCTCCGACCTGCTGATAGACCTGAAGGCAAACCCGAAACGGTATGTGCATTTTTCTTTATTCTGATTTTTTTTCCCGTCATCAGAGGTAGAGAATACAATCACTATTTAGAATCATTCCAAAATTAAAAATAAATTTAGTAACGTTTTGCCCCCTCTCCAATACCTTTATTGTAAATGAAATATGACGCCTGTCTGCTATATGTCCGAAGTCCTGTAAAAATGTCAGAGAAACATAGAAGGCTTTTCAGACAAGGGATTCAAAAGCCATCAGGAGCAGATCTTACCCATTTTCGCGGGTATTTATAAATTACTGACAATAAACTGGGTATATTTTTTATTAAACTCAAAGAAAAAACGCAGTTTTTTTTATTTGAATATATTTCTAACCTTTGTAGGGCAGAATAGTAAAAGTTATAGATTAGAATAATGCAACGAGATTTTCAGATATTATGGACACAATGTCTTAACGTGATCAAGGATATAGTACCCGAGGCTGCTTTTAATACGTGGTTTGTACCGATTATCCCTCTGTCGTATGAGGAGAACAAATTTACTATCCAGGTACCCAGCCCATTCTTTTATGAATATCTGGAAGCAAATTATGTAAATGTACTGAAGGTAACCATCTATCGCGTTATTGGTAAGGATACAATTCTTATTTACCGTGTATTGGTAGACAAAACAATCGGCGGAACGATTGATCTTCCTACTGAAAACACATCCGGAGTCGTTAAAAAGATCATTCCCAAAGATGCCAATAAGGCCCCAACTCCCTTTCTGCAAATTCCACCCCAGGACTTTGATTCGCAGTTGAACCCTGAATATAACTTTAATAGTTTCTTTGAAGGGGCGAGCAACCGCTTTGGGAGAGTTGCCGGAGAATCGGCGGCAAGCAATCCGGGAAAAACTACCTTTAATCCTTTATTCCTGTACGGCCCTTCCGGCGTTGGTAAAACGCATTTATGCCATGCCATAGGAACGCGCATACGCGAGCTTTATCCGGAAAAAAGAGTTTTATATATCTCTTCACACCTTTTCCGTGTCCAGTTTACGGATGCTACCCGTAAGAATACACTGAACGATTTCATTTATTTCTATCAGAACTTAGATGTTCTTATAATAGACGATATACAGGAAATCATCGGAATGGAAAAAACGCAGAATACTTTTTTCCACATATTCAATCATCTTCATCAATTAAGAAAACAATTGGTTTTAACTTCAGACAAAGCTCCTGTAGATCTGCAGGGAATGGAAGAACGATTGGTTACGCGCCTGAAATGGGGATTGATGGCCGAACTGTCACGCCCCGATTTGGAGCTACGTAAAAAAATAGTACGAAACAGAGCCGACCATGACGGGAGCGTTATCCCCGAAGAAGTGCTCGACTACATTGCGAATAAAGTAACGGATAATATCCGTGACCTGGAAGGTGTCCTCGTTTCTTTATCGGCTAAGTCGGCTATCTATAACTGCGAAATTGATTTAGCGTTGGCAAAGCACGTGATCAGCAAAGCCGTTCGGTTGGAAAAAAAACAGATAACGATTCAGAGGATCCAGGAGATAGCCTGTAAATATTTTAATATGGAACAATCGCTTATCCTGACTTCTTCGAGGAAGCGTGAGATCGTGCAAGTGCGTCAGATCATAATGTATTTGTCGAAAAAGTATACCGATAACTCTCTTTCCCATATCGGAAAGGTGATAGGGAAGAAAGACCATTCCACTGTCTTACACGCCTGTAAGACGATAAAAGGCCTGATAGATATCAATAAGTCGTTTCGGACGGCCGTAGAGGAAATAGAAAGACTGATAAAGAATTAGCCTCATAATTCGTTAAAGGAAAGGGATGCTCTGAACAAAGGGCATCCCTTTTTTGTTTGTTCATCCGTATGGATTGATTTTCTTTTCGGAAAACTTTCTTCCTGAATCGAAAAGATATGCTGTTGACTAATAGTTATTTGTTTTTTATTTTGGAAAACTTTTCAACAATCCTGGTTTTTATTCTTGTTTAATTTGTCAGATAAGCAAAGTATTATTAACATTGCAGAAAATTAATTGTCTTATTATCGTGAACGAAAAAACGTATACATTCAATGAAGCATTTAAAGCTTCTTTAGATTATTTTACCGGTGACGAGTTAGCCGCCAAGGTGTGGGTTAATAAGTATGCACTGAAGGATGCATTCGGGAATATCTATGAAAAGTCTCCTGAAGACATGCATCACCGTTTGGCAAAAGAAATTGCTCGTATTGAGAAAAAGTACGCTAATCCGCTGACAGAGGAAGAGCTTTTTGATCTGTTCAGCCACTTCCGTTACATCATTCCGCAGGGAAGTCCGATGACTGGGATTGGCAATGATTTCCAGATAGCATCCTTATCGAATTGTTTTGTTATCGGCATGGATGGTAATGCCGATTCGTATGGAGCGATCATACGGATCGATGAAGAGCAGGTGCAGTTGATGAAGCGCAGAGGAGGCGTAGGGCATGATCTGTCTCATATTCGCCCGAAAGGTTCTCCGGTTAAAAATTCGGCGCTTACGTCTACGGGGCTTGTTCCTTTTATGGAACGTTATTCTAATTCTACCCGCGAAGTTGCCCAGGATGGCCGGCGCGGCGCCTTGATGCTTAGCGTATCTATCAAACATCCGGATTCGGAATCGTTCATCGACGCTAAGATGGCGGAAGGCAAAGTGACAGGAGCCAATGTATCGGTAAAGATTGATGATGAATTTATGAATGCCGTAATAAACGGCACAACGTATAAGCAGCAATACCCGGTTGATTCGCAAAATCCAATCGTAACAAAAGATGTAAAGGCGGCTGAATTATGGGATAAGATCATACATAACGCCTGGAAATCGGCGGAGCCCGGCGTTCTCTTCTGGGATACGATACTGAGGGAGTCTATTCCCGATTCGTATGCTGATTTGGGATTCCGTACCGTTTCTACCAATCCTTGCGGCGAGATCCCGCTTTGCCCTTATGACAGTTGCCGTTTATTGGCTGTCAATTTGTATTCGTATGTAGTCAATCCCTTTACCAATGAGGCTTACTTCGATTATGAATTATTTGAAAAGCATGTCGGTCTGGCGCAACGTATCATGGATGACATCATTGATCTGGAATCGGAGAAAATAGAGAAAATACTTGAAAAGATAGATGCCGACCCTGAATCGGCAGAGATAAAGCAGACAGAGCGTTATTTGTGGGAGAAGATCCAGAAGAAGACGTTGCAAGGACGCCGTACGGGGGTGGGGATCACTGCCGAAGGCGATATGCTGGCAGCCTTGAATTTGCGTTACGGAACGGAAGAGGCAACCAATTGCGCCGAAGGTATACAAAAGGCCTTGGCGCTGGCAGCCTACCGCTCTTCCGTGCTATTGGCCAAAGAACGTGGCGCCTTTGCCATCTACGATGCAAAGAAAGAGAAAGACAATCCTTTTATAAACAGGCTACGCGAAGCAGACCCTCAATTATATAAGGATATGGTAAAATACGGCCGCCGGAATATTGCCTGCCTGACCATTGCCCCTACAGGTACAACCAGCCTGATGACGCAGACTACTTCCGGCATTGAGCCTGTCTTTTTACCGGTATACCGCCGACGACGCAAAGTGAACCCGAACGATGCGTCTATACGGGTTGACTTTATTGACGAAACGGGCGATGCCTGGGAAGAGTATACCGTATTCCATCATAAGTTTGTAACCTGGATGCTGGCAAACGGCCATTCGGCTTCCAAAAGGTATACGCAGGAAGAAGTAGACGCCCTGGTAGAAAGCTCGCCTTATTATAAAGCAACATCGAACGATGTAGACTGGCTACAGAAAATAAAGATGCAGGGACGTATCCAAAAGTGGGTAGACCATTCCATCAGCGTAACGATCAACCTGCCCAACGATGCCTCGGAAGAATTAGTGAACCACTTGTATATAGAGGCCTGGAAGAGCGGCTGCAAAGGATGCACGGTATACCGTGACGGGTCGCGTGCCGGCGTATTATTGTCTAACGACAATAAAAAGAAAAAAGGCGACAGCGACTGTATGGAGCCGCCCATTATAGTATCCAAACGCCCGCGTGAATTAGAAGCCGACGTAGTGAAATTCCAGAATAATAAAGAAAAGTGGATTGCCTTTGTAGGGATACTGAACGGTCGTCCGTATGAGATATTTACAGGTTTGGCCGACGACGACGAAGGCATTATGCTCCCCAAAAACGTATCTAAAGGAAAGATCATCAAAAGTTATGACGACAACGGGGATAAGCATTACGACTTCCAATTCAAGAATAAACGCAGCTACAAAATGACGATCGAAGGATTGGATGGTAAGTTTAATCCCGAGTTCTGGAATTATGCTAAGCTGATCTCCGGCGTTCTCCGTTATGCGATGCCCATTGATCAGGTAATTAAGCTTGTGCAGGGGCTGGAGCTTAGTGATGAGTCTATCAATACATGGAAGAATGGCGTAGAGAGGGCCTTAAAGAAATACCTGCCCAATGGTACGGAAGCGAAGGGAGACAAATGCCCGAATTGCGGTCTGGAAACGCTTATCTACCAGGAAAGTTGTTTGATCTGTACAAACTGCGGAGCATCGAAATGCGGCTGATAAGCGTATCATTCCATATAAACTTCCATACGGCCTGGGGAGAAAAGGTATACATTTCCGGCTCCATACCGGCGCTCGGCAACTGGGAGGCGGTATTGGCCCGGGAGATGAATTATATAGGAGACGGCAACTGGCATTTGCAGGTAGATATTCCGCCGGATACCGGGCGGATAGCCTACCGGTACGTTGTAAGCGCGAATGGCCGGCCACTGGCTGAGGAGTGGGAAAGGAACCATCATCTTATAGTAGACAACCGGTTTGAAGCGTATACCTTATATGATTACTGGCAGACGCGTCCTGCGCACTTGGCTTTCTATACTTCCGCCTTTACCCGGAGCCTGTTTGCCCGTCCCTGCTGTATGGATGAAAAGGGTGTAAGCGGTAGCCGGCAACTTATTATCAAGCTTACTGCTCCCTGCATAGAGAGAAACCGGGCCCTGGCCGTGGCCGGCAATCAGGCATGTTTAGGCAACTGGGATCCTGCGAAAGCCTTGATGTTACGCTCAGACACCTTCCCTGAATGGCATATCGCCCTGGATATAGACGCCATTCAATATCCATTGGAATATAAGTTTTTGGAGATGGATGCAGACACGCATGCGCTTGCCTGCTGGGAGCCGGGGGATAACCGTGTGTTGCATCGCATCCCCCCTCCGGGAGAAAAGGAAGCCATCTGTGTTTCCTGCCAGTACTTTCACGACTACCTGCCCGGATGGAAAACTACCGGTACGGTAGTACCCGTCTTCTCTCTACGTTCCGAAGGCAGCTTTGGCGTTGGCGATCTGAGAGACCTGCACCTTTTTGTAGATTGGATAAAGCAGACCCATCAACATATCATACAGGTATTGCCGGTAAATGATACGACGGCTACGCATACCCGGACGGATTCGTATCCTTACAGCGCCATCTCTGTATATGCCTTACATCCTATCTATGTGAGTTTGCTGTGGATGGGGAAGCTGGCCGATCCGGGAAAGGCTTCTTTCTTTGAAGAAAAGCAGCGAGAGCTGAATCGCAAGCCATTTGTAGATTACGAGGCGGTGATGAAGCATAAGATGGCGTATTGCCGGCTGTTTTTTGAGCAGGAAGGCAAGCTATTACTCGAAACGCCCGGGTATAAACAGTTCTTTGCCGATAATGCCCATTGGCTGATACCTTATGCCGCCTACTCCTACTTCAGGGATACGTATCATACAACAGATTTTTCAGCCTGGGAAGGGAATAGCGTATATGATAAGTCGCGGATCGATAACCTATGCAACGAAACGAATGAGGCCTGGCCCGAACTGTCGTTTACCTTCTTCATGCAATTTGTGTTGCACAGTCAGTTTAAAACCGTTTCTGCTTATGCAAGGGAAAAAGGCGTCGTACTGAAAGGGGATCTGCCTATCGGCGTAAACCGCAACAGTGTGGAAGTATGGACCGAACCGCACTACTTCAACCACCACGGACAAGCCGGCGCTCCGCCCGACGACTTCTCAATGACCGGACAAAACTGGACGTTCCCCACCTATAATTGGGATGTAATGGAAAAAGACGGTTTTGCCTGGTGGAAAAAGCGGTTTGCCAAATTAAGCGACTATTTTGATTGTTTCCGTATCGACCATATTTTAGGTTTTTTCCGTATCTGGGAAATCCCGGTAGACTTCGTACAGGGATTGTGCGGCCACTTCAGCCCGGCCCTGCCTTTATCGAAAGACGAAATAGAGCAATACGGCCTTGTATTTAATGAAGCGCGTTTTACTACGGCCCATATCAATAAGCAGTATCTCCCCGGGTTATTTGGCGATTTGGCCGATGAAGTAGAAAGCTCTTACCTCGCCCAGTCGTCTGCCAATCATTTTGTGCTAAAGCCTTTCTGTGATACGCAAAGGAAAATAGAAGAACGGTTCTCCGGCCACACGGATGAAAGGATGCTCCGCGTAAGAGACGGTTTGCTGTCGATCGCGAACGAAGCGCTCTTCTTGCGAGACCCTTATGATAAGGGCCGCTTTCATCCGAGGATATCAGCCAGCCAGTCCTATATCTACCACGAACTGGATGAGTCTGCCCGGTATGCTTTCGATCGCCTGTACTGGGATTTCTTCTACCACCGGCATAACGACTTCTGGAAGCAGCAAGCCTTTAAACGGCTTACCCCGTTGATCAATTCCACACAAATGCTGGTGTGCGGTGAAGATTTGGGAATGATCCCCGAATCGGTGCCGGAAGTAATGAATACGTTACAGATACTTAGCCTGGAGATAGAACGAATGCCCAAAGCCCCGGAGCATGAGTTTACCGATTTACTTCATTTGCCTTACCTGTCGGTCTGCACTACCTCTACCCACGATATGTCTCCACTACGGAACTGGTGGAAAGAAGATGCCGCAAAGACACAACGCTATTATACAAATGTATTACACCTGCCGGGCGACGCCCCAGGCGAATGTACGGCAGACATAGCGCGGCGCATGATAGAAAACCACCTCAACAGCCCGTCTATACTTGCTATTTTCCCGATACAGGATTGGTTGGCTACGGATGATTCCGTAAAGCAGGAAGATTATGGTTCAGAGCGGATTAATGTACCGGCAAACCCCACCCATTACTGGCGTTACCGTATGCATCTCACAATAGAAGATTTGATGAAAGCCAACAGTCTGAATGAAATAGTCGTTTCCATGATAGTAAATAGCGGACGAAGGTAAGGGCGTTATTCGCCTTTACTTTCAGCCGGCAGCATATTGCATACGCCACTGAACTTTGCGTTCGGTTCAATCTCCAATGTTTGTGCATAAATATCGCCCGTTACGATAGAAGACGCTTTTAATACCAATGCCCCACTGGTGCGGATACTACCTACCACCGTTCCTAAGATCTCAGCATTTACAGACACGATATCCCCATCAATATGCCCTTTAGGGCCTATCACTATCTTGGCAGCACAGTTTATATTTCCTTCCACCCGGCCGTTCAAGCGGAAATCACCGTCTGTAATAATATCTCCTTTCACAGTTGTGCCAACGCCCAATATGTTGTGTAATCCGGTAGAAGGAATTTCTTCTTTAAATTTGATCTTCATATAAATATAATGTGTGTATGTTTACGATAATTTGCAAATATAAAATTATATTTTTGTACTATAAGGCTCTTTGCTTACTTTTACCTCTTAATTATCCTAAATATGAATAGTAAGATAGAACTCCGGGAACTGAAATTTTATGCGTATCATGGCGTTTTGCCCCAGGAAACACGCGTGGGCAATCAGTATATACTAACGGTAGCCCTCACCGTTCCGCTGGCTAAAGCAATGGAAAGCGACAACTTAAACGATACGATAGACTATGCCGCCGCGTATACGGTAATCAAAGAAGAGATGGCCATTCCGTCTAAACTGCTGGAACATGTGGCCGGAAGGGTCCTCCATTCCCTCAAGCGCCATTTCCCCCAACTGACAGGAGTTCAATTATCCATCGCCAAAGTAAATCCCCCTATAGGCGGCGATATCCACAGCGCTTCAGTTGTCCTTGAAGAGACTTATCCATAAAGTAGCCCTACTTTAACACACTACAGATGCCGACTATGTATAATTTTATGACTTTGTACATACCCATTTCGTGTCGTTGCGCCATACCTTTAAGCGTTTCACAACTGTGAAAGACTCCTTTCACAACTGTGAAACATTCCTTTCACAGCTGTGAAACGCTCCTTTCACAGCTGTGAAAGTCTCAAAGGGTGGTGAGCAAAGCGCTAAATCATTCTATACAAACAACTAAAATGATGAGACAGAGTGGCTACAGCATCGGCTATACTTCCCCCACCCTACGAACACAGGTGAAAGGAAACGAGCCTGGGTGGAACAATGCAGGCAGGCTTACCGGGAGCAGGAGCCGCGAAAAGACAAACACTTCTTCTTTCTAATAAAAATACCATTCCATTTTTATTTTGTTGATTTCCTGTAAATATAGTATCTTTACATCTGAATTAAAACAATAATAGAATGTACGGATAGAATATACATATCTGATTAAACATATTTGAGCTTTAGCTCTTATTCTGTACTCCGTAAACGGCCAATTTATTAAGTAGGTAAGAATAAGGTTGCGAAAGTTCACGCTTATGGGCGTGAACTGTTCGTGCTTATCTACCTACTAAGCTTTGGTCGGCTATCGGAGTGATATAAGCAATCAACGAACGGTTACACGCTTTTTTCGTATGGTTGCATTTGCGAGGGATATATTTATAAATCATTTTATAATAACTATTCACAACTATAAACTATACGAAAGATGAAAAAAGTAATTGCATTTTGTATCCTCTGTATCACTCTTTTTAGAGGTACATCCCTGTTGGCGGACAATACGGTAACACGCTACTACAAACAAATAAAGATCATCACAAAAGACCGTAAGGAGCAAACAGGAAACGGAAGCGGACAGTTTATAACGTTCAACGACAAGGGCTGTTACGATTCAGACAAATCAAGCTACACCGTCAAAAACGGCTTTCTCAAACTCGGAAAAACAACGGCCGAACGGGTCTACTATTCAGGCAGCAGTTATTGGGGCGAGGCGATGTATATCTTCACAGAAAACTACAATCGGCTGAATATTATTGTAGAAGAAAGCGGCACCACATACGTTTACGTCCGGACAACGCCGCCTGCCAATGTAACTACCTGCGCTTTGATCAGGCAATCCGGGACAACGCCGGCGCCAAATCCAGTTATTATAAACCCGGTAAACCCAGTAAATCCGGTAAATCCGGTAAATCCGATTGAAAGAGGGAAAACATCAAAGCAAAAATATGTTACACGAGAAGAAAGCTGCCCTCAATGCTATCGTTCGGGCAATTGCAGCACCTGCAACGGCAGAGGCACCGTTATCTCTATCTACACACAAAAATACGACGACTGTGGAAATTGCACCAATGGAAAATGCACTAAATGCAACGGCACAGGCACAGTGACCAAAGGCAGCTACGAAACCGTTTATGAATAGAACGAATCATGTTTAACATATAAATTTTACCACAATGAAAAAGATCTTTTTATTATTCGTATTTCTAAGTCTGGCCTTTTCATATAGTTATGGGCAGACGTATTATTACAAAGCAGTTGTCAATATTGATGCAAATGGGGTGAAAAGTAAAATAGACGGAAGCGGAGGTATGTGGGTTACTTTTATCAATGACAAAGGTATTTGTTATGAGTCAGACGAGAATGGGTATAAACGCACTAATACCTATCCCATGACATCTAATTACTACTACAGAAAAACACAAAATGGAACACACGTTTATGAAGATAAAAAAACAACTATGCAATACACGCCCGGAAATATGTTTTCCCCTTTGGGCAGTACTCAAATGATAGAGGTATGGGCAGGTAACTGTTATTATTTCAGTTCCAATTTCAGCGAAATGCAACAACCGCCTAGAACAATGCACGGTATGACATTTTATGGATTTGAATATATCCGCACCGATGGCCCCGAAAAAAAAATTGGCGATGACATTCCGATATTCTAACAACAACCACCGTACAAATTGTTTAACATTACAAAGTTACGGCAATACCCGGTTGCCTGCATGGATAAAACCTGAGCAGGCAACTGATTCCTTTCGCCGGAGATTTGGATTTCCGGCATTTGGGAACAACTCTACAATCCCACGCCAGCCACAGCGTGGCTGATTCCTGAAAGGAACAGAGAGCTTAGAATAGGGTTTCAACCCTATTTACCGGATGCGTCACCCCACCTCATAGCCCTGAAAGGGCGTGATAATAAGATGACGATGTTGTTTATTACACCCTTGCAGGGTGAAGAATTGGGGACGCAATCGTTTGATAAGGTTGAAACCCTATCCTAAGTTCTTTGTTCCCTTCAGGAACGAGCCACGCTGTGGCTTATATGCCGATAACGTTTGGGAGCGATGCCAAAATGCTGATAAGGATAACCTATATATTAGCGATGCCGAAATGCTGATAAGGATAA
>JAISCM010000047.1 GCA_031265595.1 Tannerellaceae bacterium | reverse complement strand
TCATTTATCAGGGAGACAGCCTTGCGCTGAACGGCCCTATCGATACGTTAGTGGCTGATGAGACGCTGATCGGAAAAGAAGTGGCCGACCTCGAATTACTCGATTTCAGGGTAGAAACGCTGAAAGTAATGGTTGCCAATAAAACCATCATCGGTACGAGCCTGCATGATATGAAAACGAATATACAACGGCATGGCAGTATCATCAGGAAAATATACAGAGGCAAAGCAGAGGTGCCGCTTCTGGAGAATGTAACAATCCAACGCGGCGACATTGTGGAAATAGAAGGACGCCGGGCGGATGTAGACCGTTTTGCCAGGTACCTGGGGTATCCCGAACGCCCTACCACCATTACCGATTTATTATATGTAGGAATAGGTATTTTCCTGGGAGGAATTATGGGCTCCCTTACGCTGCGGCTGGGCAATATTCCGCTGAGCCTGAGCGCCAGTGGAGGCGTATTGATCATGGGTATTATTTTTGGATGGGTACGTTCCTTGCGTCCTACCTTCGGGGCTATTCCCGAGTCGGCTGTGTGGCTGATGAACAACCTTGGGCTTAACGTCTTCATTGCCGTAGTGGGGATTAATGCGGGGCCCGACTTCATTGCCGGATTAAAAGCCTCCGGAGTCAGCCTCTTCATTGCCGGCATCTTTGTCAGTATCGTACCGATGATGATAGGGCTTTTGATGGGGAAATACATCTTCAAATTTCATCCTGCCATCACCTTGGGCGCATGTGCCGGATCCAGAACTACGACTGCTTCGCTGGGAGCCATACAGGAGGCTGTAAAAAGTAAAGTTCCCGCCCTCTCGTACACCACCACGTATGCCGTGGGTAATACTCTGCTGATTATTTGGGGAGTTGTAATCGTATTATTAATGAGTTGACAAGATAAAAAAGTGAAAGAAGATGGATCATATTGAAAAATTAAAAGTCTCGCGTAACCGCGAACAGCAATTGGAGCAACTAAGCCCGTTTGAATTGAAAGACAGCCTTATCAGCCTGGCTGCCGAACAACAACAGGCTGCCGTAAGAACGATGTTGAATGCCGGAAGAGGGAATCCCAACTGGACGGCTACTATGCCGCGGGAAGCATTCTTTACCTTGGGGAAATTCGGACTGGAAGAATGTAAGCGGGCGATGGCTACTCCATCGGGCCTTGGCGGAATACCCCAAAAGAAAGACATTGCCAAACGTTTTGAGCAATTCCTGAAAGACAATCCGGATATGCCCGGCATTACACTGCTGGGACAAACTTACCAATACGGCATGGAGAAGCATACGTTTGCTGCCGACGATTTCATCCTCGAACTGACCGAAGGGATTATCGGAGACCAATACCCAAGCCCCGGCCGTATGCTGCAACACACCGAAATCATTGTGCATGATTACCTGCAACAGGAGATGTGCGGAGGCGCCCCCCGGCATAAAGGCGCTTATGATCTTTTTGCCGTAGAAGGCGGAACAGCCGCTATGTGTTATATTTTCGATTCGCTGTTTCATAATGGTTTATTGAAAAAAGGAGATAAAATAGCGTTGGCCGTGCCTACGTTTACGCATTATCTTGAAATCCCCGAACTGGAACGGTATAATTTTAAGATAACCTACATCCATGGGTCGGCGAAAGACAAGGAGGGACGTAATACCTTCCAGTATCCCGACGAAGAATTGGATAAATTAGGAGACAAGTCTGTAAAGGCGCTTTTCATCATCAACCCAAGTAATCCTACTTCGGTGCAGCTAAGCGAAAAATCCCGCAAATACCTCGTCAAAGTGGTAAAAAACCTCAATCCCAACCTGATGATTGTAACCGACGATGTGTACGGCACATTTGTAAGCGGTTTCAGGTCGCTGATGGATGAGTTGCCTCAAAATACATTATGCGTTTATTCGTTCTCCAAATACTTCGGCGCCACAGGCTGGCGGCTGGGGGTGATCGCTTTGCACGAGAATAATGTGTACGACGCTATACTGTCGGCCGTCCCGGAAAAAGAAAAAGAACGCTTGGCCAATATGTATGAAAGCCTGACGCTCAAGCCCGGAAAGCTGAAGTTTATAGACCGCTTAGTGGCCGACAGCCGCCAGGTGGCGCTGAACCATACGGCAGGGCTATCCTTGCCGCAACAAATACAAATGCTTTTATTTTCGGCATTTGCTTTGCTCGACAAACAAAACAATTACAAGAACGATTGTAATGCAATTATACAACGCCGTTACAATTTGTTGTGGGAAGGAATGGGCATCCCCGTACTACCCGACCCCGACCGTGCCGGTTATTATTGCGAAATAGATATACTGGAAGGAGCCATCAGGCAGCACGGGAAAGCGTTCGGCGAGTTTCTCCAAAAGAACTTTGAACCGGTAGATTTCCTGTTCCGCCTGGCCGAACGATCGTCTGTCGTACTGCTCAACGGAGGAGGCTTTGGCGGCCCGGAATGGTCGGTAAGGGTATCCCTGGCAAACCTCGAAGACAATGACTACAGTATAATAGGCCGTAAGATTGCCGAAACCATGCAGGAATATGTTGATGCATGGAAGAATACATAAAGTAAAAATTAAAAGAATCAGCTTATGAAAAGTTTTATTGAAAAAAACAGTTTTGCCATTAAGTATTGGTGGCTTTCCCTTGTCTTGGGCGTATTGTTTATCATTTTTGGGATATGGCTATTGATGAGCCCATTGACCAGTTATGTTGCATTAAGTATCTTATTCAGCGTTTCTATGTTTATCAGTGGCATACTTGAAATAGCTTTTGCTATCAGTAATAAAGACAATATCTCTTCGTGGGGATGGTATTTGGCGGGAGGTATCATTGATTTGATCATTGGCGTTATACTGATAGGTTCTCCGGGGCTTAGCATGGCGATATTGCCCTTTATCCTTGCTTTCTGGCTTATGTTCCGGGGCGTATCCGGTATCGGAAATACGATTGATCTGCGTAGATATGGCGCTCGTAACTGGGGTTGGTATTTAGTTCTCGCCATCCTGGCTATTCTCTGTTCGTTCGTAATTATATGGATGCCGGCAGCCGGAGCGCTGAGCTTTGTATTCATAGCAGCTTATGCCTTTGTGATCTTTGGCATATTCAGAATAGCTGTTGCCTTTGAATTAAAGAAACTACGGAAAGCTCATTGAAACTACGTGGGAACATTCACTTGTAAAAGTCATACAATCATCGTATCGTTTTATTGCTTTGATGGTGAATAAGTAATCGTTTGTTCGCACCCCACTGATCGTCTCACCTGGGTGATACAGGTGTCTCACCCGGGTGGTACAGGTGTCTCACCCAGGTGGTACAGGTGTCTCACCTGGGTGAGACGATCAATAGGATGCGACCAAAACAGGAAACATATACGATCTTCTCAATAGTTTTGTACGAAGAAACGGTTTGTTTTCTGTATAGGAGGAAATGGTATTACCGCAAGGTATAACTGATGCCTCCTGTCAGCCAAAAGCCCGGTTGGGGGATATTCCCCAGATCAAAGTAAGTAGTATTGTAAAGGTTGTTTAAACAGAGATTAAATATGACTGCTTTGTATGGATAGTTTAGCTTTACATCCAATGTAGAGAAAGAGGGGAAGGGTTCATCTCCTGCTTTTTCCAGATCAACAAACTTCTCATACGTTCCCATGCGCTTTTGGAAGCGAAAATGCCAGCCTGCCGAAAAGCTATTACCTATCTGATGGGTAAACTGTACCGTAAACTTATCTCTCAGATAATTTAATGTATACTTGGAAATAAGGTTTTTCGTATCGCTCGCCTGGTGCATCCGTGTATAGTCCATGGCCAATGATGCGTGTTCGCCCAGCGCCGGGATAAACGTTGATAAACGGAAGCGCATGCCTGCTTCTACTCCCTGTGTGTTGACTTTTGTCAGGTTCCATGAAGCCCATTTGGCGTCTTCGGGATTTTCTTTTACCCAGTCTATCATATTCTTACCCCATAGCAGGAATCCTCTTACATAAGCGTCGATAAAAGGGGTATTGTATTTTAGCCCCATATCAAGCGCTTCCGATCTTTCGGGTGCAAGCCCGTTGTTGCTATGATGCGTTTCGGTGGTATAATATAAATCGGTAAAGGTAGGCATCCGGGCGGATTTGCTCCAGGATGCTGAAACCTTCCATTCGTTGAAAGGCCGGTAGGATACACTTACAGCGGGATAAAACGCATATTCTCCTTTCAGTAGGGTAGTATGGTTCATTAATACGCCGGCAGACGCTGCCAAACGATTCAAAGACAAGCTATGCTCCAAGGCAAGGCCGGTAGTTACCCGGTCGTCGTACATCTTATATTCTCCGTGCGGCGCTATCATGGGTTTGCCCAATATACTGCTCATCATATCTTCCTTCCGCACTTCGCCCCCCAGGCTGGTGTTTCCCAACAGAGAAGAATATGTGATAATTAAATTACCCCCGTATGTATCGTTCCTGTGAAAATTACGCCCGGTAGTTGTCCCCTTTATTAAGTCGAACTGATCGTAATGCCTGTTCCAATAAAGAATGGGTACTACCTTTACTATGGAGCCAAACGCACCTTTCACAGAACCCATACAGGCGCTGGTATACTCGTATTGATCGGGATACCTGGCCGAATAAAAGGCATTGGCTCCGTATTGTTTATTATTATATCCCAATTGAACATCTATTTTAGACGTTTCCGGCAGATTGATCCGGCTTTGCCACAAGATATTGTATAAATGATAATCGCTATTGGCCCGATAGCCTTCCGACGCATTATAACCAACGGAGATACTGTGGGACGTAATTCCTGCTTCGGCCGTACCCCGCGTTTCCATACCCCGGAGTGCATACATCCCTCCTTCCATGCGGGTATAGAGACGAGTATCCGGTTTCTTCCGGGTTATAATATTGATCCCGCCCGAAAAGGCGCCGGCTCCATACACCAAAGCCGAAGGGCCGTGGATGATTTCTATACGTTCTATGTCGGAAAGATTGATGGGAATATCAAAACTATAGTGGCCTGTGTGGGGGCTTGAGAGGTTAACTCCATTTAATAGTACAGCGTTTTGGTCGTGCGATCCTCCCCGGATGGAGATGTCTGCCTGTACGCCATGCCCTCCTCTCTGGATGACGTCTACATTGGCAACATACGTTAATAAATCCTGTATACTTCGGACAGGCGCCCGCTCTACTTGTTCTTTCGTGATTACCGTCACGATCTTTGCCGCCTGGCTTGCCGGCGCCTCCAGACGCGAGGCCGTCACCATTACTTCATCTAATGCCTGCTCTACTACTTTTTGCTGTTGCTCGCCGGTCTGGGTTTGTGCTTTCGCAGTAGATACGTGCATGCAGGTAAGCACACTTCCGGCCACCACGCCAATCGTAATAACCCGGTGCATACTACAGAAGGCAGCATACCTTTTCCGCATAAACCGTTTGAAGCGAATAACCCCTTGAGGGGAGAGATGTTTTTGTTCCATATTTTTCTTATTAATTACTATTACGGGCATGAAAATAGTATAATAAACGGATTGTAAATAGTTAAATATTGCTAAATCACATAAAGAATAAACGGGTAAGATGTTATTTCCGTGTCTATATCAGTAAGTTATCAATTATTCACTTATCTAAAGTATTTTCTATTTTATTGAGCATATTAAAAAAAGCTATATCTTAGTTGCTGTTTTTACTCATATAGTATAAACTCTAACTAGTATTTGAATATGAAGAAGAAAGGAACTTTGGTGAAACGATTATTAATTTACGCTTTTTCTTTATGTATGTTATCGCTCTATACAACAAGCTGTCTTAGCTATGATGAAGATGTTGACGATATCTACAATCGATTAAAAGAATTACAGTCTCAAATAGACGCAATCAATCAGAAGATAGAAGGAAAGCATTTTATTACAAGTGTTGAATCGATCCCCGGTGGTATGAAAGTCACCTTTGATGATGGAAGAGCATATAGTATTGTCAATGGGATAGATGGCGCTAAAGGCGATAAGGGTACTACATGGGATATTGGAGTAGATAGTATGTGGTATAAAGACGGTGAGCTGACCAGGCCCCCCATTCGTGCAATCCCGGTGAATGGTAAACCAGGTGAAACTGCTCCCTCGCCGGAAATATTCAAAAAGAATGAAAACGAATACTACTGGATACTATTCAAATGGGATACCAATACAAATGACTTTGTACGGGATACGCTTGATGATAGACAAGGATATGAGCCGCTTTACAGCTATAATACGTATGTGGTAGACAGAGGCGCTTATTATGAATTATATGTATGGGTACAAGATTTGGAAACGCCGGATAACAGTCAATATAAGAAAATAGATCTGCCTAAATATATAGGCGATTCAGCTCCTTTCCTTGAATTTTTAGGATATGAACATTTTAATGTTAAACATCCCGAAAGGCCTATTTCACTGGGAGGGATTTTACCTGAAATGCGTTTCTGGTATTGGTATATACCAAGGATCAAAAATATAGTCGACAATGATAATAATGCATCATGGTTAGGGCCGAAAACCATAGAACCGGGTCAGGTGCTTACCACCCTGGAAAGGGATAGCGCTGTTGCAATTATCAGAACCAATTTATCCAAGGGCTCTTGGAACTTAACATTAAAAGATTCGCAAGGCAAGCGATTACCCATAAACTTTGGAAGTCCTGTCGCACATACCGGATCGTTTACTAAAGCATTAGGTTATGATTCGATCTACATCCTGCAAATGCATGGAATACAAGAACCATTATTCACTGATGCAGCCGATTATAGAAGCAGATTTCAGGCAAAAGACGGCACGGGAGGACTTGTTTATTCGTTAATAGATACGGTTACCGGTACTAATTCCGGATATAAAACCTCTATAGAGATAATCCCGGGAGGTGATGCCCAGACAGCACTGTATACTATAGGTGGAGACGTAGGAATAGATAACGGAACAGATAGTGAAAAGGAATATGCGGTAAAGCAAGATACTATTCTTGGAATAAGGTTTACCAATAGTGCTTACTTATATGATTACTATATTGAAGCGGTAGATTCTATGCAGGCAGCCGATAAGTTCACCTTTACTGTAGACAAGCCCAATGGTACGTTCAGTGTAATTAAAACAGATCCGGCAGATCCGTTAGAGAAATTCAAAGCCATTGTTTACAGATTGCATTATAGTGGCGAGTTTTATAAAGATACTGTTTTAATAAAGCCTATTCCTATTGTAGAGTAGTTAAAGTAGTCAAAGTAGTCAAGTAGTTAAAGTAGTTAAGGAGTTTTTGTTTAGGCTCCTTAACTACTTTAACTACTTAACTACTTGACTACTTTGAGTATTCTTCCTACTTTAATGAAAGCTTCAATGGCTTTGTCGAGGTGCTCTCTTTCGTGTCCGGCGGATAATTGTACGCGGATGCGGGCTTGCTCTTTTGGAACTACCGGATAGTAGAAGCCGGTTACATAAATACCCTCTTCCTGCATGTGGGCGGCAAAATCCTGTGATAACCTGGCGTCGTATAGCATAACGGCGCAAATAGCCGATTGCGTGGGTTTGATATCAAAGCCGGCAGCTATCATCTTGTCGCAGAAATAGGTTACGTTGCCTGTTAATTTGGTATGGAGTGCGTCGTTTTCTTCCAGCATTTTAAACATTTCCAGGCTGGCCCCTACGATGGAGGGCGCTAATGAATTAGAGAAGAGGTAGGGGCGCGAGCGCTGGCGCAACAGGTCGATTATTTCTTTCTTTCCGGTAGTAAATCCTCCCATCGCCCCGCCGAATGATTTGCCGAGCGTGCCGGTAAAGATGTCTATTTTACCATAGCAGCCAAACTGTTCGGCAACGCCATGCCCGGTAGGGCCAACCACCCCGGCAGAATGAGATTCGTCTACCATTACCAGGGCGTCATACTTTTCGGCCAGTTCGCATATTCTATCCATTGGCGCTACATTGCCGTCCATCGAAAATACCCCGTCTGTTGCAATGATACGGAAACGCTGTGCCTGGGCTTCTTGCAGGCAACGTTCCAACTCGTTCATATCGGCGTTGGCATAGCGGTATCGCTTAGCTTTGCATAAACGCACGCCGTCAATGATAGAGGCATGATTCAGTGCATCCGAAATAATAGCATCCTCCTCCGTAAGCAGAGGCTCGAATAATCCGCCGTTGGCATCGAAGCAAGCTGCATACAGGATGGCGTCTTCCGTTTTGAAATACCTGGCGATGGCTGCTTCCAGTTCTTTGTGTAAGTCTTGTGTCCCACAGATAAAACGAACGGACGACATACCATACCCGTGCGTATCCATCGCTTCTTTAGCTGCTTTTATCAGGCGCTGGTTGTCTGATAACCCTAAATAGTTATTCGCGCAGAAGTTTAACACATGACTGCCGGTGTTTACCCGGATATCGGCTTTTTGCGGCGTAGTGATGATACGCTCGTTCTTGTACAGGCCGGCCGCTTTAATGTCGGCCAACTCGTTTGTCAGGAACTCTTTTAATTTTCCGTACATACCTTTGTTTTTTGTTTGTTATAGTAAGATGTACAAAGGTCACTATTTTTTATGAATTATGGCGCTTGTCAGGCTGTGATTGTTATTTCATCTGTTGATTTTAGAAGTAAAAAGCAAATTCCTTTTTCTTGCATATATGATATAAGTGCAGTACATTTGTATTACTGAATATTACATTTGTATAGCACGTATGGAAGCAACTATTAATAGAAAGCAAACATCATTCCGGCTTAGTACGGATTTGATCAGTCGTCTCAGGCAGGCGGCAATGAAACAGAATAGAAGTCTTAACAACTTCGTAGAAAGCGTCCTTATGGACGTTGTTTACAATGAGCCGAATGAGGAAACAAAGGCGGCTATCGAAGAAGCGAAAGCCGGCAAATCAGCAGGTACGATAGATATGACGAACTTCGATACATTTATGAAATCCATAAATGATATTGAATGAAAGAATTTCATTACAGTACCAAAGCAAAGAAAGATTTAAAGAGATACAAGAATAATCCTCGTAAAATAAAAAAGCTGTACGAGGTATTAAACCTGCTTGTTAATGATATTGAAGTTCCCGAAACATTCCGACCGCATAAGCTGATAGGACAGTATAAAGGGTGTATGGAGTGCCACATCGAAGAGGATTTCCTTTTGATATGGATTGACGAAGAAAGCAATATTATTGATATTATCAGGCTTGGAACACATTCCGAGTTATTTTAACCATTTTAATCGCAGGCTGTTTGTTACTACGGCTACTGAGCTGAAGGCCATTGCGGCGCTGGCAATCATTGGATTAAGCAATAGGCCGTATACCGGATATAATACGCCGGCGGCTAAGGGGATGCCTATAAGGTTAAAGATAAATGCCCAGAAAAGGTTTTGCCTGATCAGCCGTACGGTCTGCTTTGAAATGCGGATGGCTTTAGATAGCAATGACAAGTCTGGAGTAATCAGTGTAACCATTGCTACGTCCATTGCAATATCGGCGCCTTTGCCCATGGCAATGCTTACGTCGGCGCGAGCCAGCGCCTGCGAATCATTGATACCGTCGCCCACCATGGCCACTTTCTTTCCCGCACGTTGTAAGGCTTTAATATATTCGTCTTTATCGTTTGGCGATACGCCTGCTTTGACATGTTCAATGCCTGATGCCGACGCTACGATTTCGGCGCTTCGCTGTGTATCACCTGTAAGCAGATGCACTTCAATTCCTTGTTTTTTTAAGTTATCTACGGCGGCCAACGATGTTTTTCGTATACGGTCGGTGATTGCCAGCACAGCCAGCAGTACGGACTCTTCTCCGTAATAGACAATGCTGTAGCCTGCCTCTTCCCAATGGGCAATATGTTTAGCGGCTTTATGCGGGATAGCGGTATGAAAACTGTCGGACATTTTCTTATTGCCTACCCAATAGGTGGTATTACCTTCCTTCATACATACGCCTTGCCCGGTAATACTCTCGAAATGTTCAGGCTCGAAAACGGACGCTCCCGAGTCTTCCATCCAATTGATAATAGCCGAAGCCAGCGGATGTTCCGACTTCAGTTCGGCTGTATATAAGATGTCGAGGTAGCAGACATTCGATTCAGACAGCCAGTAAGAATCGATTACCTGCGGGGCGCCTTCGGTGAGCGTCCCTGTCTTATCCAATACAACGGTATCTATTTTACACAGGTTTTCCAGGGCGTAGGCATCTTTTATTAATATGTGCCGTTCGGCGGCTTTGCCTATTCCTACCATTAAAGCCGTTGGGGTGGCAAGCCCTAATGCACAAGGGCAGGCGATAACCAGCACAGACACGGCAGCCAACAGCCCGTACGAGAAGAACGATGCGCCGCCTGCTATCAGCCACACAAGAAATGTAACAACAGCTATCACAACAACAGCCGGCACAAATATACGGCTTATCTTATCTACAATGCGCTGAACGGGCGCTTTACTGCCCTGCGCTTCCTGCACCATGCGGATGATCTGTGCCAGTACGGTAGCCTGGCCAACGCCTGTGGCCTGCATGGTAAAAGCCCCTTTCTGATTGACTGTGCCGGCCAATACGTTGTCGCCAGGTGTTTTTTCTACTGCTACAGGTTCGCCGCTCAGCATACTTTCGTCTACAGACGAAGCGCCTTTTACCAAAGCGCCGTCTACCGGGATCTTTTCGCCCGGGTGTACATTTATTAAATCACCGGCTTTTAATGTAGAGATAAGTACTTCCTCTTCTTTTCCGTCGGGGGTTACTTTCTGGGCGGTTTTGGGCTGTAGCCCCATCAATCCTTTAATAGCGGAAGAGGTGCTGCGTTTAGCCCTTTCTTCCATCAGCTTGCCTGCTAAAACAAAGGCGATGATCATACCCGACGCTTCGTAGTATACATGAGGTTCGAGCCCGCGGCTTATCCAGAATTGAGGGTAAAAAGTATTAAATAAACTAAAAAGAAAAGCTATAGACGTACTTAATGCCACCAATGTATCCATATTGGCATTTCCGCGCAAGGCGTGCCGTAAGCCATTTACATAAAAAGATCGTCCGAACAACAGCATACTGGCAAAAGCCAGTACCATCATTACCAGGTTTGCATAAGGAAGATGCATAAATACCATCCCTACTACAGCCAGCGGGATAGCCAGTACCCAGGCGCCGATCGTATTACGCCGCAAGCGTTTATAGCTTTTACGACTCATTTCCTCTCCGGCCTCCATCGCGTCGTTATCTTCAATCACCAGATCGTAGCCGGCAGCCCGAACGGCCGTTTGCATATCTTCCAATGATATATCCGACGGACGAAATGTAACGTTAAGCGTATTGGCTGCGAAATTTACCGTTGCCTCTTCAACGCCCGGTAGCTTTCTTACCGTATCTTCTACGTAGTTGGCGCAAGCTGCGCAACCCATTTCCAATACCGGTACTGTTCTTTTGTCTATATTTTTCATTGTTAAATGTTAATAAGCGCATTTTCTGTTTATATATAAAACAATTTAACCCGCCTTTTTGTTTTCTCTGGCGAGGAAATAAAATGAAGTATTCTTATTCTTTTTTGAATAAGCAGCAAATTTATAATTTTTTAGCTAATACAACCCCACCCTAACGCAGTATCTTTCGGAAACATACATGAATGCCCAGTCGTTTAGTTAAGGATTGATGCCGTAAGCCCGTAATAAACAAACCGATCCATCGTGAAGAATAAGCAGTCAGATCGTAAAGAAGTAATTGTTTGATCGCATCCCTCTGATCGTCTCACCTGGGTGGTCCACCTGTCTCACCCGGGTGGTCCACCTGTACCACCTGGGTGGTCCACCTGTACCACCTGGGTGGTCCACCTGTACCACCTGGGTGGTCCACCTGTACCACCTGGGTGGGACGATCAGTGGTACACCGTGAAAATACGAAACAGATACGATCCTTCCAATAGTTTTGTACGAAGAAACGGCTACTTTTCGGAAATGACCTACGGATATGAAAATATCGCCCTTTCGGGCTGTGTCTGATGGGAAGTATAGTTGATTTCCAAAAAAATAGTATATTTGTATCCGAAAATGGAAGAGTTAGTAAGTCAGTTGAATGATAGCCAGCGCGAAGCCGTGCTGTATACCGATGGGCCGGAGCTGGTTATTGCCGGAGCAGGATCGGGCAAAACGCGTGTGCTTACCTATAAGATAGCTTATCTGCTACAACAAGGGATGGCTCCTTATCATATCCTGGCGCTGACATTTACAAATAAAGCCGCCCGCGAGATGAAGGAGCGTATCGTTACGCTTACCGACCCTTCTAAGGCGCGCAGGTTATGGATGGGGACTTTCCATGCTGTTTTTTCGCGTATTTTACGGACGGAAGCCGAACGGATTGGTTATACATCTAATTTTACTATTTATGATTCGGCCGATTCGAAGAGCTTGCTAAAATCAATCATCAAAGAAATGAAGCTGGATGATAAGATGTATCGTCCGGGAATGGTACAGACCCGTATATCAAAGGCCAAGAATGCCTTGGTGACGAGTAAGATGTACGAGCAAAACAAAGAGCTGGTGCAGGGAGATATAAATGCCAGGCTCCCCATGATACGCGATATCTACCGGCTATACCAAATCCGTTGCTTCCAGGCCGGAGCCATGGACTTTGACGACCTGCTGCTGCAAACAAACATCCTATTCCGCGACCATCCCGACGTACTGGCCAAATACCGGAGCCATTTTCAGTATATCCTGGTGGATGAATATCAGGATACCAATCAGGCGCAACACCTGATCGTTCAGCAATTATCGGAAGAACACCGCCGGGTATGCGTAGTAGGAGACGATGCGCAAAGTATTTATTCTTTCCGGGGAGCCAATATAGATAATGTATTACAGTTGAAGAACGTTTATCCCGACCTGCGGATATTCAAATTAGAGCAGAATTACCGTTCTACACAGAATATAGTAGATGCCGCCAATAGCCTGATCCGCAAAAATAAAGAACAGATACCCAAAACGGTTTATTCGGAGAAAGAGAAAGGCAGTAAGGTATTTCTTGCGTCTTCTTATTCGGATTACGAAGAGGCGTATATCGTAGCATCTAAAATAGAGGAACAGCGGAGGGAAGGGCGCTATTCGTTTGCCGATTTTGCCGTGCTATACCGCACCAATGCCCAGTCCCGTATCCTGGAAGAAGCGCTTCGCAGACGCAATATTCCTTATAAAATATATGGCGGCCTGTCTTTCTATCAACGGAAAGAGATAAAAGACGTCATCGCTTACCTGCGCCTGATCATTAATCCGCACGATGAAGAAGCGTTAAAGCGTATTATCAATTATCCGACCCGTGGAATAGGGGATACGACCGTAGGCAAACTGCTGGTAGCCGCCAGTGAAAATACGGTGAGTGTATGGACCGTGCTGGAACACCCCGAAGCCTATTCTGTGCCATTAAACAGCGGAACGCTAAAGAAACTGGTCGCGTTCAGAGAAATGATAGAAGGGTTTATCGGGCGCAACGAGGCATTGCAGGCAGATGAAATTACTTCTGTAGTAATAAAAGAGAGCGGCATGGCGGGCGAACTGTTTCAGGATCGTTCGGTAGAAGGCATCAGCAGGCAGGAGAATATAGACGAGCTACTGAAAGGTATTTCGGAGTATATTGATATCAGGCTTGAAGAAGGCATGGAGCAGGTAGCATTAGCCGACTTCCTGTCGGAAGTATCTTTATTAACCGACCAGGATAATGATAAAGAAGAAAATGCCAACAAAGTAACACTTATGACGATACACGCCGCCAAGGGGCTCGAATTTAAGAACGTCATTGTGGTAGGGCTGGAAGAAGATCTGTTTCCTTCGCTGATGTCGAAAGACAATCAGCGGGCGATAGAGGAGGAGCGGCGTTTGTTTTACGTAGCCATTACCCGTGCAGAAGAAAACTGTACCCTTACATACGCCAAGAGCCGCTTCCGTAACGGGCAGAGTAACCTCTGTTCGCCCAGCCGCTTCTTACGGGATATAGATGCCAAATACCTTCATGCGCCGGGAGAACCAACCCGCCAGCCGGCTTTTACATCTTCGTTTCAGCAACCCAAAGCTGTAGCGCCCCAAACCGTAGAACCGAAACCACCCGTAGCCTCACCGCAACAACAACCGGATGTACCGGAAGATACTTCCGGACTGAAAGTAGGCATGAAAGTGCGGCACGACCGCTTTGGAACAGGTGAAATTACCGCTCTCGAAGGGAGTGGGGGAAATACAAAAGCTACCGTTTACTTCTCTAACTTCGGACAGAAACAATTACTTTTAAAGTTTGCCCGTTTAACAATTATCAAATAGAAGCCGCAAGCTTATCTCCTTCCTGGATGAAAAGGAATGGCATACTGTATGCTTGCCCAGTCGGTTATAGACGACGTATCTCTGCTGAAACTACTTATATAGTTTATCTTCAGAAACAGGCTGTCTTTGCCCGTGGCCTGTTCTTTAGCAGCAATATCCGCCAAATTAAACGCATTGATAAAAAGCCTGTCGGGTGTACTTGTTCTTTGCTCTTCGGCATTTGGATTTTTAAATACCCGCAGGTATAGGTTATAGACGGGATTGTTGTTAGCATCTACGCCACTGGGTTCTCTTTTCGCATTATAGGCCAATTCAAAAAGGTTTTGTTGCTGAAAAGAATCAACAGGATGTATGGTATATAAAAAGAGGCGGCCGAGGATATAAGCATACCCTTGCTGTATCTCTTTGATAAGGCGTTCGCTCCGGAACGTTGTGGTGGTATCCAACTCAGTAAGTACCGGAAATAGCGGAACGCCGTTTGCTTCAAGAAGGTCTACCGTAAAGAAGCCGGCTTGCCTGCCCGAATCGGCATTGACGCCCAGACTGTAATCAAGATTGTATTTAAGCAATAAACAATCGCCGTTATCCACCCCCGACAACTGGCTGGAGTAAATGAAAATGCTGTCTTTAAGCTGTACCTTTACTTCATTACCCGACTTCATTACTACGCCCGGTTGGTTGGCAATGGTTATCTTCTGATTGCTGTCTCCCAGACAAGACGTGATAAGTATCACAACTAAGAAGCTACAGGGAATGAATAAACCGATTTTCTTCATATTATTTTTATTATGTTCCGTGACGCTGATCCACGCCTGCAAATATACGAAAGCTTGAGATACAAAAAAAGGAGAATGAATAACTCATTCTCCTTTCACACGCAATTATAACAATATGTAACATATATGTTATTCGCTCGTTGGTATGATAATAGCCAACGCTTCTGTAGATGTCCAGTTGGCAACAGAATCATCCGCAAATGATCTGATATAGTTTATTTTAAAATAATATTCCGTCTTGCCTTTGCCTTTTTCAGTATAAGAGATACTATCAAAGAAACGCTTTACGTTATATGTATTCGGAACGATTTGAGTGAGCGTCGGCGATTTACCATCTTCCAGTTTAGTAGCCCGTAAATAGAGTTGATACACATTTTGTGTGCCGTTATTTAACGTATTTTCCAAAAGAGGTTCCTGTTCCATATCGTATGATAATTCATATTCATTTTTCTGGGTTGTACCCATAGCTTCATGCATTGAATTAACGAATAGGTACCCTTTCACATAGTTTGTTGGAACGAGCTCGCTCATCGGCAGTTCGTTTTCTTTCACAACGGCCGTATCTGTCTTCGCAGGTCGTACCATTCCTTTATCCACTACAACATAATTCTCTTCTTGTATGGTGTAGTAACCAAGTGTTGCCACATTCTGATTATCCTCGCTTTTAATCATGTAGGCGATCCAACAGCACTCCCCATCTAAAATTTTAGAAGATAAAGTAGGTGAATAAAAGGGATAATCCTGGTCATTGTAATAGATCACGTTTCCTCCGGCTTTCAGGTTCATCTCTACAACTCCGTAACGCTGGTCTTGGCTTGAGGAACTGTTTTCACCACCCAGACACGAATTAAACAACATAAGGATACCGGCTAACAAACTGCCTGATATTAATTTTTTCATTTTACTAAAGTGTTTTAATTTTATTTGAATCGTTATTTATTATTAATTAGAAAGTAAGTCTTAATCCGATCTGTGGACTTATATTAAAAGCCTTATCCGAATAAATTGTTTCGATTTCGCTTTTGTTATCAAAATAGTAAGCAGCCCCAAATTCGGCATACGCACTGACAAAACGTAATAACGGATAACTCACGCCGGCGCGGGCGTTTACAGACCATTGCCATTCTTCCATCCTTACAGACAGGGTATTCACGCCTATTTGCTGGCCGGCAAAGAAGCTTGTTGTCTTTTCCCTGCCGGCTATATTAAATTCAGCCTGCGCACCGGCAGACGCATAAAAGCGAAAGCGCTTCCAGTCTGCAATTGTATAAGAAAGCGACAGGGGTATGCCTACAAAATGCAATTGTTGAAGGATCTCTTTATTGTAGGTGCTGGCTTGCGTTTCCCAACTGGACGCCAGAAATGAATACGTCAGTCCGGTGTGAAGCGAGAACCGGTTGTTCAATTGTCTGCTTACGGAAAGGCCGAATGAGATCGGCGTCTTATGCTTTACATTCGTTTTAGGCTCTTTTCCCTGAGCCGCGTCTGAAACAGCATTCATGGATAATAGTTTTTCGTCTTCGCTATACGAACTGCTTCTCAATACATACGTATTTACCGTATTACCCGAGCCTTCCGTTAAACCTCCCGCTCCCATACCAAATCCCCATTTGCGTGAAGGAGTGGCTACCGGGCGGTTATCCGGCAGCAGCTCTATTCTTTCCTGTACAACCTGCTTTTCCGTATTTACCGGAATAGCTGGCTTCTCATCCGCTTGTATGCTCGTTGTATATGTATCCTCTTTCTCCTCTGTTTGTTTGGTAACAGCCGCTAATACTACAGGCGGTTTCTCCCTTGTAACAACAGGAACAGCCGAAGGGGCAGGCGCCTCCTTTATATTATCTTTTATCCGTGTTTCTATTGTTTGAGTTTCTTTTTCTACCTTTTCGGCAATTGAGGTATCGATTTCGTTGTGGCGGGATAAATAAACGCCTCCACCCATTACTATCAGTAGAGAGATAACGGCGGCAGCCCAATACGGCCAACGCCTGTGCAGAAGTATATGATTAGATTCCGGCAGCCGGGACACGATCTTCTGCCAGTCTTCAGGGTTAGTTTCCGTTTCAAAATGCTGAAATTTTGAATGGAATATATCATCGAATATGTCTCTATCTTTTTCTTTCATCTTAATTATACAAGGTATGAATTTTACGTTGTAATAATTGTTTTGCCCGGGTATATTGCGAACGCGACGTACTTTCGGTAATATTCAGTAATTCCCCGATTTCCTTATGCGAAAACCCTTCTATCGCAAATAAGTTAAATACCGTACGGAAACCGGCCGGTAGTTCGCCGATTAACGTTAATAATTCATTGGCCGACATTGTAGACACAACCGAACTGTCCGGATTGGCCAATTCCGTTGTATTGTCTAAGTCAATGGCTTCGCGTAACACATCTGATTTCCGCAGATATTCCAATGCACAATTTACAAAGATCTTTCGCATCCAGCCTTCGAATGAGCCGTTACCGGTATAGGATCCGATGCTTGAATAAACTTTTACGAAACCATCCTGCAATAAGTCGCGTGCAGTTTCCCTGTCATTTGTGTAACGCAGACAAACCCCCATCATCTTGCGGGAATATGTATCGTAAAGCTCTTTTTGAGCCAGCCTGTTTCCCTTCCTACAACCCTCTATCAGTTGTTGCTCATTCATTCAACTGTGCGTTCATAGCTTCCTGTGAAGCCTACTATGTTGTATGATGCTTCTCGGTTATAAAACGCTGCACCCCGCTTGCAAATTTATTATAAAACATGTAGATACAAATAAATTTTAACCGAATTTTATTTAGAATAATCAGACAAATAGTAATAAGCTTCGCCGGAAGGCCTGCTTTCGATGTGATACCGGTTCGAAGCGGTTACCCTGAATGAAAATTCCTGTTCCTTATCTGGCTCTATGGCAATGAATACTTCTGTAGAGCGTAAACCGGTAGCCAGGATATTTTGCGCCCTGTTTATATTCACGCTTCCCGATTTGGAATAGTAAAGAGTGTAGGTTAATGGCTGGGTGATATTTACCGGCATTTCCCATGATATCTTCAGTTCATTACCTATCTTTTCTACTATTATATTCTGAGGTATGCCGGGCCTCTC
>JAISCM010000043.1 GCA_031265595.1 Tannerellaceae bacterium | reverse complement strand
TTTAATTTCAATAATCTCGAACAAATGCAGGCCATTATTCAGGCTGCCGTAGAAACAAAGTCGCCGGTTATTCTTCAGGTATCAAGCGGCGCCCGTAAGTATGCCAATCAAACGCTTCTACGCTATCTGGCCGAAGGCGCTGTAGCTTATGCAAAAGAACTGGGATGCCCCAGCCCGCAGATCGTTCTTCACCTGGATCATGGCGATACCTTTGAATTATGCAAAAGCTGTATCGATTCGGGCTTCTCTTCGGTAATGATAGACGGCTCTCATCTTCCTTATGATGAAAACGTAGCGCTTACGAAGAAAGTAGTAGAATATGCGCATCAATATGATGTAACCGTTGAAGGCGAATTAGGCGTATTGGCCGGCGTAGAAGACGAAGTGAGCGCCGAACACCATACGTATACCGAACCGGATGATGTGGTAGACTTCGTAACAAAGACCGGGTGCGACTCGCTGGCTATCTCTATCGGTACCTCGCACGGAGCCAATAAATTTACGCCCGCACAATGCACACGCGACGCCAATGGCCACCTGGTGCCTCCCCCTTTGCGCTTTGATATTCTGGAAGAAGTAGAAAAAAGGATCCCCGGCTTCCCCATCGTGTTGCACGGAGCCTCCTCCGTTCCCCAGGAAGAAATAGAAACGATCAATAAATACGGCGGCGCCATGAAAGACGCAATCGGCATCCCCGAAGAACAGTTACGCAAAGCAGCCGCTTCTGCCGTATGCAAGATCAATATCGATTCTGATAGCCGTCTGGCCATGACTGCCGCTATCCGCGAGGTATTTGTAACGAAGCCCGCCGAGTTCGACCCGCGTAAATACTTAGGCCCGGCCCGCGATAATGCCAAGAAGCTGTACAAACACAAAATAGAAGAAGTACTTGGCTCGGCCAACCAGCTTTAAATAAAACACCCGTAGCCGCATAGTATGTAACAGACTATGCCGGCTTAGCAGAATGGTTATAATTTACAACACGTAAGTTATAACCATTTTTTTTAGCTATTTTTAATACAATTGTATCGATCTTTTCATAGGATATATGAAAATCAATGGTAACTTTGCAATTCAAAGTACTTTTATAATATCTTATGAATAAACAATTGGAAGACATAAAAGCCATACGCGAAATGATGGAGAAATCAACTAAGTTTATTTCCCTGAGCGGATTATCCGGTATATTGGCGGGGGCTACGGCCATACTCGGAGCGGCGTTTGCTTATTTTTATCTACTGAGAGACCCTTCCCTTACGGATTATAATTATATGCAGGAGCTTATGATCCTTCTGGCCGATGCGCTGATTGTTTTGTTCCTCTCTATAGGCTTTGGCATTTATTTCTCCTGGCGGAAAGCAAGGAAGAACCAGCAGAGCCTGTTTAATAAAGTAACCTTGCGGACACTCTACAATTTAGGCCTCCCGCTACTGGCTGGCGGTATCTTTTGCCTGGCGCTATTACTCAGAGGAGATATACGGATGGTGATAGCCGGCACCCTTATATTTTATGGGATAGCCCTGGTAAATGCGTCCAAATATACATTTGACGAGATACATTATCTGGGCATAACAGAAATTATATTAGGTATTGCCGCCGCTGTATTTGTGAGCAACGGCCTGTTGTTTTGGACCATTGGTTTTGGGATTTGCCATATTGTCTATGGCTTCGTGATGTACAGAAAATATGATTTGAAGAAGAATGACTAATATAATCGCCCATTTGAATAAGGCTTTCGAGAGCCGTATCCGGTTAGGGATCATGTCTATCCTTTCTGTCAATGATTCGGCCGACTTCAATACCATGAAGCAGTTGATGGACCTGACCGACGGCAATCTGGCAAGCCATCTGAAAGCGCTCGAAGGGATCGGCTATATCCAATCGTATAAACAGTTCATCGAACGAAAGCCCAATACGCAATATAGGATCACCGAAGTAGGACAGAAGCAGTTTAAGGAGCATCTGGATGCCTTAGAGTCGTTATTGAAATAATTTTTTTTTGTCTGTAAGCTTTGAATTACAAAGTACTTTTATATATACATTAATAATATAACAACTTATGGAAACAAAAATGAAAAAAGTAGAGAAGTTCTCTCAGTCTATTACACTGAAAGCAGTAATCATAGCCGTCTTATCGCTGCTGCTGCTCATACCGGGTATTATGGTACAGGATCTTATCCGCGAACGGCAATACCGGAGCAGGGATACCATTGAGAAAATCAATGAAAAATGGAGCCGCGCCCAGACGCTTTGTGCGCCGGTATTATCTATCCCGCTTACTACTACGTATAAAACGTCTGACGATAAAACGGCGTATGAACACCACACCCTCAATGTAACCCCCGAATCATTGACGATTGAAACAGAATTGTATCCCGAAGAAAGACATTACGGCATCTATAAAACTATCCTGTATAAAAGCAATGTTGATATATCCGGAACGTTTGAAGTGGGCGAATTTGTAGTACTCAACAGTGTGCTCCATTGGGATAATGCCTATATACGCATGGGCTTTTCAGACCTGCGGGGGATCACCAATAATGTAAGTTTTGAACTGAACGGCCATTCGTATGAAGCCGAAGCAAGCGGTACGTATGATGAATACTTAGGCCGCGAATTGCAGGTAACGCTGGGCGATTCGTTGTTTAAAACAGCAGAAAAAACAATCTCTTTCCATTGCAAACTCAACCTGAACGGCAGCGAAAGCGTCAACTTTATCCCCTTGGGAAAGACCACCAACGTACATGTAGCCGGCGCATGGAACGCTCCCGGGTATATAGGAAATTTCAGCCCGGAGACAACCCCCGTAGAAGGCTTTGACGCCACCTGGAAGATCCTTCGCTACAACCGCAGCATCCCCGATACCTGGATAGATAATAACATTGACAGCTTCCACGATTCTACCTTTGGCGTAAATCTGGTGAATACGGTAGACCATTACCAGCAAAACATGCGTTCGGCCAAATATGCCTTTATGTTTATAGCGCTCACCTTTGTAGTCTTCTTCTTTGTAGAAATACTCACTAAAAAGAAGATACACCCGATACAATACCTGCTGGTAGGCATTGCCCTGGTCTTATTCTATAGCCTGCTGCTCTCCATTTCGGAGCAACTGACTTTCGGCCCGGCCTACCTCATAGCCAGCATCGCCGTCATCGGCCTGATAACGCTCTACACCTACAGCATATTCAAAAACAAATTCCAAACCGCCACCCTCACCGTGATACTCTGCCTCTTATACGTATTCCTGTACGTAATCTTACAACTGGAAGACATCGCGCTGCTCATCGGCAGCATCGGCCTGTTTATCATACTGGGTATCATCATGTATTTCTCCCGCAAAATAAACTGGTACAAACAAGAAGAGCTTCCCGAAGCGGAAGAATAAAGTTTATACAATTACAAGATCAGCCCTCTACCTGGAAGTGGTGGAGGGCTATTTTAAATCAGCGATCATTACGAATGAATTATCGTATTCCGTTAAATTAGTAATAGCATTGATCAGATCTGTATAGTCGGTCTTGGATTTTAATTTTATTCTATCTATGATTTGTTCTTTATTGTTGCATATCTTTTCTGATGAAATAAAAGCGATCATCTTTCCTTCACTCTGATATTGGGGATTAAAGTTTTCTCCTGTTAGTATATCATCAATAAAAAAGTCCATTCTCTTACACTTGGATCTGTTTATCGTAGCAGCATTCTTATAGAACGTTCTTGCATATTCTTTAGTGGCTTTATTATATACTTTATAATAGGTTTCTGCATCATTGATTAATTTGAATAGTATATTTTCGTCCGACTCAAATATGGCTGCATTGGGTCTTAGAATATACGATAAGATAGCCAGTTTAGTATTACTTTCCGTATTGGAATATTCATCTTGTAGCATTTTATGGCTTCCCGTAAGATAGCGGATTGGCTTAATCGTATTGTCTGTAATTTGAAATATCGTATCGCTTCCATATTCCAGATAATAGTAATGATCCTTGTCTCCCCATAAAAAACTGGCATCCGGCCCTAAATTCTTCGGTTGGTAATTTAATGGATATATATTACTTTTATAGGAATTAGTGATAGTTCCTTTGGTATCTATAAAAGAGATCAATGAGCAGTTTTCAGAAAGCCGGTCGCTTGTGGTTTCTCTCAGAGCAATTATATCAGGAGTAATTAATTTTATACAGCCCGTTTTCTCTAATGGAATACTTCGTATATATTTACCATTGAAATCATACAAAATAATTGTTTGTTTTCCTGCATCGCTAACGTATATTATGTCATTTACCCTGTCTATTTCAATGGGTGGATATATATTAATATATTCTTCCGGCCCCATGCCTGCCGTTCCTATATTGCAAATAAAGTTCCCATTTATATCATATTTATAAATACAATTAATACCGGAAATAAAGATGTTATCCCGGCAGGTTTCTATATCATAAATATGAAAGTCGTTTAGTAACGGTTCATTGCAAAGCGGAATGATCCGAACATCCGTTGCTATTGAAGAGAGCCTGTTCTCATAATTCATGCAGTCGGAATATAGATCCAACTCTTCTATTGAATCAATGTCTGTATTCCTATCCGCCGTTTTTCCATTACAGGAAATGAAGATAATACTTGTGAAAAATAAAATTAAAATTTTCATGGCTTTATGATTTTTAATGAATAGCGTATTTTATATCGTGCATACTATCTAATCAGACATGATCGTATTTACCGGATTCTTATTGGCTGCTTTCCGGCATTGGAAAAAGACGGCTAAAAATGAAATGAACATACATAGAAGGCCGGTGAAAAGAAAAGAGGTGGGGCTCATGTGTATCCGGTAGCTATAATTGGAAAGCCAATGTTCCATAATATAATAGGCAATGGGCGATGCAATTATGAAAGCGATTAGTATGTATAGCAGGAATTGCCGGGTTAAATGGATCAATACTTCTTTATTGCTGGAACCAAACACTTTGCGGAGGGCTATTTCTTTTGTCTTTTGTTGGACAAAATAGCTTGACATCGCCGTGAGCCCTAAAAAGGCTATGATAACAGCAATTAATGTAAATGAATTGATTATTTTCGATAAGCGGATCTGATCCTGAAAACTGTTTTCTATTTGCTGGTCTAAAAAGGCGGCTTCTATTTCTGTGCCGGTAATTTTCTTGTGGATGTCTGCTATCTTTCTTGTGGCGGGATACATATCTCCCTGTATTTTTACCAGAACAGACCATCCCATATCTTCCGGTTTTAAGTATCTGAATAGAATGGGGGATACATGTCCGAGTATATTCTTTTCATGAAATTCGGAAACGATACCGGCTATATCAACTCTTCCATTTCTGACAGCAAAGAAGGGCGCATCTTCGGAAAGGTTCATCTGACGCATCGCTTCATTATTGAGAAACCATCCGTTTCCTGTCAGTTTATTATCGGATAATATCTTCAGGCCCAATAACTCAAAACATTCGTTATCCATTATATATTGCTGAAAGCTAATGTTCCTTTTTTCGCCGTTAGCATCATACTCTATGTTAAGATTATTACTTCCGCTTGTAGGTACTCCCTGCGTGATACCAATCTTCTCGATACTGGGCAGCGAAGATAGTTCATTACATAAGGTATTTATGAGTGTCCTGTCGCTGAATCCCATGACGTTAATCTCGTAAAGATTGGCTGTATTAAATCCTAAAGGAGCATTTAGTAAATGGCTGATTTGTTGTCTCATTATGAATGATGATGCCAGCATCACCACTGTGATTAAGAATTGGATTATGATGAATACTTTACTGAATAACATCTTTGAGTTTCGCCGGAAATTACCCCGTATGATCTCTATCGGATTAATAGATGAAACGACCAGCGAAGGTATCAAACCGGATAAACACCCCACGATAACAATGATACCGCCTATCGCGCCAATACCGATGGGTGAAAAAAGAAACCGGTAATCTAATGGAACATTTAATAACCCAGTTGCAAATGGCCTGAACACGAAGGCCAATAAAAGCCCCACGGCGATTGAAAGAGTAGTAACTATCACCGATTCGATAATAAACCGGAAGAATATTTCTTTTCTATCATTACCCAATAAACGCCTGATGGCAATTTCTTTAAATCGATACCCTGATTGTGCGACAGTGAGATTAATATAGTTTATAATGGCAAACGCTAAGATTAAAAAACCGATAGATATGAAGATCCATACAAACTTTTTATTCCCGCTATTTAAAGGATACCCTGTTCCCCAGCCCGACATATAGAAATCCTTCAGTGATTCAATCCGTACTTCTTTGGATATGCCTCTTTCATAAGGCCAGAAGAATGTTTTAAACCATTCCTGTATCTCACCAGCTTTCAACTGAAAATCACTTCCTTTATGCGCCAGGATAAACGCAACGGTTCCGCCGGAATTGTTTAATTGATCTTCCCCCAATGTTTCATTGAATTTGCCAGCTAAACGCCAGGGTAGTATAATATCACATGCGGGAATAGCTGAGTTTTTTATGTCTTCCATTACCCCGTCGACCGTTATAATGATGCTGTCTCCTATCTGGATCCCTGCCCCTATTACCCCCTCTGTACCGGCTATCTTTTTTGCGAAGGAAGCCGAAACAATTGCCTTGTCATTTGCTATTAATACGTCTCTGGGATTCCCTTCTATTAATCCGAATGAAAAGAAATCGAAAAAGGTAGAATCGGTAAACATTAGCTTCGCATTCAGCTTTTGATTTACGGTGGATACGGGGATCACATTAAAATTATTTATAACGGATGGGCATACGTTTTCTATCTCCGGGTATCTGTCTTTTAATTTGTATGCAATAGCAGCGCCTGTGGCAGGCATTTGTTCGCTTCCGATAATATAGATGCGCTCTGCTTTCTCCTGAAATCTATCTGTTGAAAACTCTTGTATGGTATAAACAGCAATGATGATTATAAACATTAACGAAACAGATAATCCCCCGATAGTAATGCTTGTATAAAGTTTGTTTTTCAACAAGCGCCGGTAGTCAGTTTTAAGGTTGTAAAATGAGTTCATGGCATCGTTTATTTATAAATCCAGAAGCCATTTCCATACGGGAATAACTTCAATCGTTTTATTATTTATTTCTATTGTTTGTTCGGAATTTCGTGTAATGATCAATAGCTTTCTACACGCTAATACGCCGGAGAGTTTCACTAAGGCATCAACCTCCCTGTCGAATGTGCCGTCGCTGTTATCCAGGCTGTAGCAGGCCTGGATAGCCGTAGCTTCATCCGGGATATAGAAATCTACTTCAATCCCTTTGTTATAGAAGAATACGGCGTCTTCCCGTCCGTATTTGCGCAATAGGTTGATTAAGATTAAGTTTTCCAACAATGATGTGTTTCCATCAAGCAGGAAGAGGTTCAGTATCCCGTTGTCGGTGAAATAATATTTTGGATTTGTTTCTTTATCTACAAGCTTGCCTGCTATGTTTCGTACGGGAGAAATCAACCAGGCGTCTTTGGCATATTCTATATAATTAATAATGGTCGTTTTGCCTACTTTTGCCCCGGTTGAAGATACAATATTGGCGATCCGGGAAAACGACATGGGCTGCTTTACGCTTTCAGCCAGTTTCTTGAACATGATACGCAGCGCAAACGTATTATCTACCGAATGGCGGGTTGCGATGTCTCCCAGGTATATTTTTTGGTAAACGCTCGTCAGATAGTCTCGCTTTGCCGTAAATTCAGCGCTCTCGGGAAATCCTCCGAAATAAAAGTAATCATTGAATTTCCTGAGAATATCGGCTCTCTCTTCTGTTGAAAACAATGATTCTTTGCTGATACGGATGTTGTTTGCCGTCAGAAACTCTTTAAAATTATAGGGATACACATCAACGGGGATATAACGCCCTCCAAGTGTGGTTTGAATATCCTGGCTCAACATCCTGGCGTTGCTCCCGGTAATATAAACCCGGTGTTTGGTATCAGCCATGCGACGGGCGAATTTCTCCCAACCGGTAATATTCTGTATCTCATCAAGAAAAAGGATCGGTTTCTTTCCGTACATCTCCAAATGCACTTCCAATAGCAAATTCATATCTTCCAAAGACATGCCAACCAAGCGTTCGTCCTCGAAATTAATATACAGTATCTCATCCCAATGAATACCTTGCGCAAGCAATTGTTGCATTCGCTGATATAGCAAGAATGACTTCCCGGCTCTTCGGATACCCACAAAAACATAATTCCCAAACTCCTCAAAGGTAAAATCTCTCGGAATCACCTTGTATTTAGGAACTTCTGTCTGATTGTCGATGATAACTGCTTTCAGTATGTTCTTATCCATAATCACATCCGTCTTGTCAACAAGACAAATATAGCATCTTTTTGTCTTATCCGCAAGACGAACTTCATTCCTCCAATGATTTTCTAAAGGCTTCCATACTACTGGTATCTATCCTACCGGCATACTTTCCCGCCCGTGCTTCTTCAATAGCTTCTAAGGTTTCTTCATTTGGCTCTCTATAAACGCTATCTGTCAGAACGCATTCTACATAGTTGCTAAGGCTTCTATTTGTTTCCATTATTATACATTTGTGGTATATTGTATTGCGAATATAATGCCTTTTTTTAATATTACAAAATGTAGAGAAAGGATTCAGGGCAACCGCATCAAATTTTCAAGAGTTACCGACGCGCGAGATAGTTTTGTGTGCCCATTTTATCATCCTTTTCAGGGAGTTTTAGTATGCGGCTTCCACCTTCCCCCAGACGCTTCACACCAGCGCTCAGAGCGGGAAGTAGGGTGGAACGTGGTCGTTCCACCGGGGTAATTTCCTTTCACCGGTGTGGGGAGGGCGAAGGTGGCACGGCCGCCGGAGGTGGAAGCAGAATGGATGGGTGGAAGGTGTACGTTTCACCCTACTTCCCGCTCTGGGAGCGGGTTTCAAGCGAAAGGTGGAAGGTGGAACGTACTTTATAAAAGTAGTCTGAGGAGGTAGAGTAGTCAAGGAGTTAAGTAGTAAAAGTAGTAAAATAGTTATATCTTTCAGCTTTTGGCCTCCTTTCAGCCAAAAATTACAGACCGGCGAAAGGAAAAAAAAGTCTTCACGAAGTCTTCAGCAAGTCTTCGCGGACTCTCTATCAAACCATCACGGACTCTCTATCACGTTATCACGAAGACTTTTTTATATCATCACGAAGACTTTTTTCTACTATTATGATGTTTCTTTCGAACCATTATGATGGCTTGGAAGAACCATTATGATGGTCCGGAAGAACTATTATGATGGTCCGGAAGAACCATCATAATAGTTTACTAAAGCCATCATAATGACTTTTTTATGAAATAAATATCTTCCCTCCGGTTTCCGGCTGAAAGGGAGCTGAAACGTTCTCTTGAAGACAACCTTCAGAAAGGACTCATGGTGTTAAAAAAGTAACAGGGTGGTAACAGGGTAATTCGGTGTCTTATTTATTATTGGGAAATGGCAATTTGATGCTAATGAGCAGATTGTGATTTTTGATAGATTCTTTTGATTCAAAGAAATCTTCAAAAAAGTAACAGAGTGGTAACAGGGTAACGCTGTTTTTAGCGTATCTGTCTGACGGCTTCCAATAGGGGGGTTACGGTTAGTGATTCGCCGGTGGCTTCTTGCATCCATTGGGTGGGGGTGAGGCGGCCCAGTTTGAATATGCGGTTTACTTCGGCGGCAAAGTCTTTTCCTTGCAGGTATTTCTCTAATTGGAACTCGATGATCTGTCCGAAGGCGTAGGCCGACAGGTAGAGTGGGTAGCCGATCATGTGTGAATAAACGGCCAGTACTGTTTCGTCTTTTATGCCAAATACTGGGGCGTAATACTTATTCCAGATGTCTTTGGAGATTGAGGTAACGGCGGTGCGTAGTTGTTCGGCAGTAGCGTCGGGGTGGGCGTAAAGCCATTTCCATACGGAAATATCCAGCATGGATACGCCGCAGATCTCGTACATGCTCCATACTTTATCGAGTACGTCCATCGCTTCTTTCTCCGGATTAGTATCTGTAATGCCCAATATCTCCAGGTCTCTTTTTTGGAAGACGAAGGCCAGGGCTTCTGTAAAGGCGGTATTGGGTACGCCGTTCAGCATAAAATAATCTACGTCATACAGGGAGATGGTTTGTTCTACATTATGGCCAAATTCGTGAATGGCAATGTTGTATCCTTTATAGTCCAGGCCTCCTGCCGGAACGCGGGTGCGCAGGCGAGACTTTTGTCCTTTCATGCCCGCTCCCCAGGCATGGCCGCTTCCACGGGCGGGGTCTACGGCAATCTTTTCTGCTAAATAAGCAGCCCGTTCTTTGTCGAAGCCCAGTTTAACAAGGATGTTCGGCAGGTCTTTTTCCAAGGCCTCGGCGTTCGGGTAAAGCGCGCGTGTTTGTTCGTTCAGCTTGGTTTCGTCTAAGTTGCTGCGGGCTTTAAAGCCGTCGTACCATATATCATACGCTTCGAGTTTGCGGTCGAGGCG
>JAISCM010000033.1 GCA_031265595.1 Tannerellaceae bacterium | reverse complement strand
CGGATCAGGCCGATCTTTATCTCTTCTATATAGGAAGCCAGCAGGGCCAGGCCGGTTAAGGCAGCGGAGCCGATGGCAAATCCCTTTCCGGTGGCCGCGGTGGTATTACCTAATGAGTCGAGTGCGTCGGTACGTTTGCGCACTTCCGGGCCGAGGCCGGCCATTTCGGCATTCCCTCCAGCATTATCGGCAATGGGGCCATACGCGTCGGTTGCCAGCGTAATACCTAACGTAGAGAGCATCCCCACGGCGGCAATGCCTATACCATACAATCCCATCCCCACATTTGTGAAATCGAATCCGGAAGCAAAAAGAAAGGCACAGATAATGCCTACCACAACAGCCAATACAGGAATCGCCGTAGAAAGCATCCCCAGGCCAAGCCCTGAGATAATAACGGTAGCCGGCCCGGTCTTTCCGGCTTCGGACACACGCTGTGTCGGTTTATACGATTGCGACGTATAATATTCGGTAGACTGCCCGATAACGATGCCTACTAATAGCCCTACGATCACCGATCCGCTTATCCACATCCAGTTATCCATCCCCAATAAATAAAGGATAGCAAAGGTAGCCACGGCAATCAGGGCCGAACTAAGGTTCGTACCGAGGGATAGCGAACGCAGCAGTTTCTTTATGCCGGCATCTTCCTTCGTACGCACGGCAAAAATACCTATAATAGATAATACAATCCCTACGGCGGCAATCAGCATCGGCGCCACAACGGCCTTGTATTGAAGTTCCACATTGCCGGTAGAAACAAACGCCGCCGCTCCCAGAGCCGCCGTTGCCAGGATAGAGCCGCAATACGATTCGTATAAGTCGGCGCCCATGCCGGCTACGTCGCCTACGTTATCGCCTACGTTGTCGGCAATGGTTGCCGGGTTCCTCGGGTCGTCTTCGGGAATACCGGCTTCTACCTTACCTACCAGGTCGGCGCCCACATCCGCCGCTTTTGTATAAATACCGCCGCCCACGCGTGCAAACAGGGCTTGCGTAGAAGCGCCCATCCCAAAGGTAAGCATGGTAGTGGTTATAATGGTCAGTTTATGCACAGGGTCTAATGCTTCAGCCGGTATAAAGGCATTCAGCAACACATACCAGAAAGAGATGTCTAACAGGCCAAGCCCCACAACAACCAGCCCCATAACGGCCCCGCTACGGAAAGCCACCTGCAAGCCTTTATTCAGCGACTGATTGGCCGCATGAGCTGTACGCGCAGAAGCATACGTAGCCGTTTTCATACCTAAGAAACCTGCCAGGCCGGAAAAGAAACCGCCCGTAAGGAATGCCACAGGCACCCACTCGTTTTGCACATGAAAAACAAATGCCATACAGGCAAAAAGAATAACTAATACCAAAAAGACAAGAGCAACGATCTTATACTGTTGCTTTAAGTACGACATGGCCCCTGCTCGTACATGCGAAGCGATTTTCTCCATCAACGGGGTTCCTTCACTTTCTTTCATCATTTGCCGAAAAAAATACCAGGCAAACAGCAACGCCAGGATCGACGCGATAGGCACAATCCAAAAAATACTTGTAATCATAAAGATACGGTTTATTTAAGTTTAGTGTTTGTAAAAGTACGAACAAAGGAGAGACAAACAAACAATTTGCCAACTATTTCTTTCTTCCGGGATGTAATTCTTATTATCCCGCACACAGTATATACTACTTTTTCAATACTGCTTTCAGCTTTCATTTATATCATCGCGAAGACTTTTTTTATGATATAACATCTTACAAAACGATCCCGTTGACAGCATAATCACCATTACTCCGGTCACTTAGCAGATTAGCGGAAGCTTCTACTATATAGTTGTATTGTTCATTGAAGAACTTGCTTTGGAGCAATTCGTTTGATTGTGAGATTAAGGAGGAGTATTTCTTTAGTGAATTGATCCACTTTCTATGTGATGTAAATACAAAGTTATTATTTGTATAGATGGGGCTTATGCCGAATACCCAGAAAGACGATTCTATATCGTCGTCTATTTTATAATAGCAGGAATTTGATTCGATGTTCAGCGTCGATAGGTAGATGGCATAGTTTGAACCATATTCGTTTGTTCCTAAAGACACAATGAGCTCTAATCTTTTGATATACGCCAGCAGTTCGTCTTTGAGCTGGATATATTCTTCGGTAGTAAGAAGCTCCCGCTGATAGTAATACGCTATTTCATTGAATATATTCTTAAAAACAAGTTCATCCAGAATGATCGTTGTACGCCCTATACTCCGTACACACTCCAATACTTTTTGGGATAAGGCAAGGATTTCGGGCGGAACATCCATCTCGGAATACCGGAAGTTCACCGGTATATTATCTCCCTGATGTACCCACATATAATAAAAGAACCTGAAAAGATGCGTTGTGTCCAACGCATATATAAGCAAGATACGATTCATCGTAAGAAAGCCTTCGAACGATGTTGCATGCGCTGCTTTTTTATAGAACTCAAGATATTTCTCCAGCATAGAGATAAATGTCTCTTTCGGATCGAACAGAATATCCGTTTTATGGGTAAATATGGCTTGGTTTTCATTACTCTTAGCTACCAATGCGTCGATTGAAAAATCAAGTTCTTTGGCTAAGATAACGATTTCTTCAAAGCTAAAGGGTAAGTCTCCTTTCCTCCTGCGGTAAACCGACTTCCTGGAAAGGTGTAACAGATCCATTAAATAATCTACAGGATTGGGGTCAAAAGATAATTTTTCAAAAATCTTATCAACTAATAATTTATCTAAGTCATCATTCATATAATTGCTGATTAATCAGTTAGGTTAGTTAAGTTATTGGTTATCCCAGAATACGTTTAGAACTGTTCTCCAGATACTTGTATTGTTCACTGTAGAATCTGGCCTGAAGTATTTCGTTCGAGTGCGTGATCAGGGACGAGCACCTTCTCATCGAATCGAGCCATCGCTTATGGGTAGCGCACATGTACTTATCATTTGTGTTTATAGGATTTACATAGTAAAGCCACAAAAACGATTCTACCATATCATCGTATTTGGCATAAATCGTATTGGATTCTATATTTAAGGAAGAAAGATAGAATTGATACGTAGCGCCCAAATCACTAACCCCTCTTTGCACCAACGATTCCGTATGCTTTAATAAGTGCAGAAGATCGTCTTTTAAGATAAACAGCTCCTCCTTCGTTATCAGGCTTCTTTGGTAATAATATAAAATCTCGTCGAATGTATTTTTATAGGTCAGCGGATCAATAATAAATGTATAGTTACTTAATTGGTTTATGTATGAAATCAGCCTGTCTTTCAGTACAAGTATTTCTGCCGGGACTACCACATCCGCATAATAAAAGTTCAAAGGCACCTGATACCCCTGATGCATCCACTTATAATAAAAGAATTTGAACAGATGCTTGAATTTAAGTGCATAGATAGGTATTACACGATTTTGGGTGATTATTATATCCACATGGCGGGCTTCAAAGTTCTTCCTCACAAGGTTCAGGTATTCTCTGAGCATCGCCATAAAGGTTTCTTCAGGATTATATAACGCATTGTTGCGAATATCAAATACCACCTGATCGTTACTCTCTTTGCCTATCATCTCATCAATTGAGAAGTTCAGCGCCTTCGACAGTTTTACGATCTCGCTAAAAGTGAAAGATAATTCCCCTCTTTTTCTTCTGTACACAGATTCTCTGGCCAGGTCAAGCGCCCCCATCAAATACTCTATTGGCTTTATGTTCGAAGGTACCTTCTCTAAAATACGTTCGGCCAACATCTTGTTTAAATTCTTTTCCATCTGTCTTTATATAGTCTACATATAAAACAAAATAAGTATACACTCGGTTCAAATAAGGTTTGGGTGTATATAGACGATGATATTCTGTAAATTCTTATGTCAGTATTGTCAATTCGAGTCGTCGGTCTTATCCCCTTTGCACGTTTGTGTTAATCATTATTAAACTAATTGCCATAATAATTACTATAAAATCCCCTTTTGCTTCAACGTGCAAATAAAAGAATTTAAAACAGTACTCACTGTTTACCTATTAACCGGATTTTCTAAAATGCGTCTATATATTTACATAAAACGACTCTGTGTTGTCAATAATAAATATAGATGCTTCCTTTTTGTGGCATAAATGATACAAATGGAACGTTCGCATCAAATATATGTCTCAAAATAGATTTCACAGTATTACCCACGACGCAGCGTTAAATTCTGTCAAAGAAATAAATCTTCCAATTATTATTTCGTTCTTTGTATACAATACATTAAACAGCAACATGCTAAATATGAAGTTTACATTATCGTTGGCGTTATTACTAAGTGTATTATTAATACCTGGATGCATTCAGGATGAACCTCTTTCGCCATACGCAGATATTGATGCTTTTTCTTTGCCCGAGGGGGTGGCGATGAGCGCTGCCTCTTTCAATCAGGGCAATATCTCCATTTATGTACGAAGAGGAGTGGATCTGTCTTCCATTGTTCCGGTAATCCGTATTTCGGAGGGAGCGAGTATAGCGCCTGATCCACTTAGCCCGCAAGACTTCGGCAAAGAAGTTAAGTACACCGTAACGGCTGCCGATGGGAAGCATCAGCGCGAGTACGTTGTCCAGATCATTTCTGTTTCGCAATACAAATACGATTTTGAGCATTGGGAAAAGCTGGATATGTATGGCAACTATGAAACGCCCGTTGAATACGATCCGGCCGGTAAAAGAACAACCCCCTGGGATTCGAGCAA